>JBBJNX010000202.1:0-4731 GCA_037721115.1 Candidatus Limnocylindria bacterium | reverse complement strand
GGGCCGGAGCAATTCTGGTCGGCGTCGCGCTGTTACTCGTCATCGGCGTGGTGGACGACACCCGCGGGATGCGCGCGCTGGTCAAGCTGTCGCTCCAGGTTGGCACGGCGCTGGTGACATGGTGGCTCGGGCTCAGCGTGGAGCGGCTGCACCTGCCGTGGGGCGTTGTCGAGCTAGGGATCCTGTCGCTGCCGATCACCGTGGCCTGGATCGTGGCCGTGATCAACGCGGTGAACCTGATCGATGGTCTTGACGGGCTTGCCTCCGGCGTGGTGCTCACCGCGCTCGGCGCATTCGGCCTGCTCGCCGCCGTCGACGGAGTCGATCCGACCCTGCCACTCATTGCTGCCACCGCCGGCGCGGCGGTCGGCTTTCTTGCCTACAACCTGCATCCGGCCACGATCATCATGGGCGACACCGGCTCGATGTTCCTCGGTTTCGTGGTTGCCGCCATCGGCATCTCGCTGACCCAGGATGGCGTGCAGCCGGTGCATCCATGGGTGCCGATGGTTGCCCTCGGCGTGCCGATCATCGACACCGCCTGGGCGATCGTGCGTCGAACCGCTCGCGGCGAGCCCCTGTTCATCGCTGACCGTGGACACGTGCATCACCAGCTGCTGCGGATCGGCCTCTCGCAGCGCGACGCAATGTTGATTCTGACGGCGGTCTCGGCGGGATTCGCGGTGATCGCCGTGCTGCTCGCCCAGGTTGACTGACGGCTGTGACGCCTTGACGCTTTCGTCGGTGCCTTACGGTTGGGCGGCCGGTTCGCCGATCGGCTGGGATTTCGTGCTGTCCAGGTACCACCCGGTGAGCTCGTCTTCCCCGAAGATGCGCGCCATCTCCTCGCGAATCGCATCACGCTTCGGAACGAGCAGGTAATTCAGATCCGGCTGCGCCGGCAGCTCGACGTATTCGGGGTGTCCGAGAACGACGCGTTCGATGTCCGGGGCGGCGATGATGGGGAGCAGGGTCGCCAGGTCTCCGGCCTGGTCACGCGGGAGGTCGGTGCTGATCGCCTGGCGGATGGCCCGCAGCACTGCCGGCAGCTCGAAGATGAGATCCACCTGGGCGAGCTCATTCCGTAGCGCGATCAGGATGGCCTGCTGACGCTCGTTGCGGTTGAAGTCGTTCTGGGGCTCCCGTGTGCCGTCCGGCATCTCGATCCACCCCTTTCGGCTCCGCGCATAGGCGAGCGCATCGCGACCATCGTATTGGTGACAGCCGGCAGGCAGCACCAGGGCCTCCTCGCTGTCGATGTTGTCGAGGCTGCCGTCGAACTGCGGGTCACGGAGCTCGCCCGGCAGGCAGAGGCGAATCCCGCCGACTGCGTCGATGAGGTCCGCGAATCCGGCCATGTCGACCAGGGCGTACTGGTGGATCTCGATGCCCAGGTAGAGGCCGATCGAGCGCTCCATGGTGCGCAGGCCACACGCGTCGGCATCGGCTCGCTCGTCAAGATCCGGGCACCACGTGCCGGGATCGAGGCTGGAGCGGGTGAACAGTACGTTGATCTTGTCCGGAAAGAGGCCATCGCTGGCGATCGTCTGATTCGGCAGCGGTACGAAGCCAGTGTCGCGTGGTACCGAGATCATCACGGCCGTTTCGCCCACAGGGTCGATGCTGACGACGAGGATCACGTCGGTCAGGACCGCATCCCTGGTCTCGTGCGCATCGGTCCCGATGAGGAGGAAATTGATCCGATCGGTGCTGTCCCAGCGGTAGGCGGGCACGTTGACCGGCTCATCCGGATCGCCGTCGGCGCCGCTGCTCGGCTCGGGAAGCTGCTCCTTCGGTACGACCGTACCGCCGAACACTTCGCGCAGCGTTTCATCGAGATGGGCGACCACGATTCCGACCCAGGCATGCATGGCCATGGTCAGCACGATGAAGACGACCGCGCTGGTGATGCCGATGCGTCGCTCACGCTGGCCGGCGACAGGTGACGCCGTGAGGCCGGCATGCGCGATGGCCAAGGTGCGCCAGCCGAAGAGCGTAACGTTGGCGACGATGACCGCCGCCAGGAAGCCGCTCGAGAGCACGATGTTTCGCAGGGAACCACCGAGCCCATTCAGGAGGGCGATGGCGACGACCACGAGCATGATGACGGGCACGGCGAAGAGGGCCGCCAGGACTCGCCGGCCGGCGTATGCCTGCCCGAGCCCAGGGAAGAGAAAGGAGAGCAGTGCGGCAAGCCACGGCCGCCGATGGCGCGGCTCGTCCTGGGCACCGTGCGCGGCTTCGACCATGGAGCCTGCGGAGTGTAGCACCGGGTCGGTCCGGTACCTTTGTGGTGCGTCCGGTCCAACTGGGGTAGTACGGGTGGGTTAGTACGTTTGCGCCATCTCTGCCGCGGCCCCCATACTGACCCGGCCGGATCGCTCGGCGGAATCATGTCTTCCCGTGCTGCCACCCGAGGGGCTCGTGCCACCAGAGCAGACCATCATTGCCGTGACCGCGCTCGCGCTCTTTGCGGCCCTCATCCTTGTCGGCGTCGTGCTCGCCGGACGCCGCGTGGTCAGCGACCGACCCGAGGCTCGCAGATCCGAGGGAGCTCGCCACGTCGTCGCCCCGGTGAGCGACCTGCAGCACGGCATTCTCGGCGAGGCGAACGGGGCAGAGTCGACACTCCGCGTGGTCTGGTGGTTGGCGATCACGATCGTGCTGCTCGGCGTCGGGATCAGCGGCTCGTTCATGGACGCTCAGGCGCCGATCTTCCTGCTCGGCGGGGCCGCCGTGGTCACCGTCATTGTCTTCCACGAGGTGCTCGGCTTATCGCAGCCTGGACGCATCGTCCAGCTGGCTGAGATGTTCGCTGCGGTGGCGCTCATCGGCGCACTGCTCGTCCTGACCGGGTTCGCTTCCTCGCCGTTCGCGATGCTCCTCGGGCTCGTTTCCGTTTCGGCGGCATTGGCCCATGGGCCGAGACCGGGCATCGCGGCCGCGGGTGTGGCGACCGCCGCCTTCGCCGTCGTGCTGCTCGCGGACCCCCGATTGGGTAGCTACGGCTCGGACGACGGACTCCGGCTCTCGATCGGTCTTGGAGCGACCTGGCTGCTCGCGTTCGTCGCGATCGCCTACGCCGGCCACCTGCGCCGGGCAATGGCACGCGCGATCCAGCAGGCGCGCACCGATCCGCTCACATCCCTGTTCAACCGAGCTCAGCTGTTCGTGACACTCGAGCAGGAGGTCAGTCGCACCCGCCGCAGCGAGCGAGGCTTCTGCGTGCTCATGATCGACCTGGATGGCTTGAAGATGATCAACGACACCACCGGACATCTGCGCGGCGATGAGGTGCTGCGCTCGATCGGGTCGGTAATCCGCTCATCGATTCGCACCGTTGATAGCGCATATCGCTACGGCGGCGACGAGTTCGTCGTGCTTCTGCCGGAGACCGATATCGTCGGCGCATTCGTGGTCGCTGAGAAGATTCGCGCCGGCGCCGAGGAGGTCGGCATGTCGATGTCGGGTCCGGAACCGGTGACGAGCGTCAGCATCGGCCTCGTATCTCATCCTGAGGATGGCCTCTCTGCGGAGGAGCTGCTGACCGCCGCGGACAGGGCGATGTATCAGGCCAAGCGCCTCGGCAAGAATCAGATCAGCGGCAACCCGCGTCCGCGCCCCGCGCTCCTGGCTCGCCGCTCCACGCATGACTCTCCCCAGACGCAGGCCGCGCCCCCGCCGGTCACTGAGGCTCGGCGCACCGACAGGTTACGCGGCAATCCTGCCCGGCCCGTCGCGGCCCCCCGTGATGACCGCGCAATTGCAGTCGAGCTGGGACCGATCGTGGCGACGGAGCCCGAATCCAGCTCGCGGCACGAGGAACTCGATGACGCAGACCCGCAGGAGGTGCGGCGGCGGATCGCGAGCGCCAGCCGCTCGTTCGATCCGGACCACCAGATCCGGCGCGCGATGGACGCATTTCTCTCGCCCGTGCCCCGCGACAAGGAGCGTCCCTCTCCCGATCACTGACCCGGGCGTTCAGCCCTCGGTGATGCTGGTCCCGACTGGCACGATCTCCCACCAGATCCGTCCCGGTGGCAGGACCACCCGTTCACCGCTGTCAGCGTAGGTCCAGGTCGTCACGTCGCCCGCCGAGGGGCGTGACCAGCGCACGTCGTGGCCACGGCCATTGATGTACAGCACGCCGACACCCTCCTCGACGAGGTATTGGTAGCGACGCGGGAATCCGCCGGGATCGTTCTCGCCGATCAGGACGTCCTGCCGCACGACCTGGACAATGACGGTCCGGGCACTGATCCGATCACCGGAGAGCGCCTCGAAGTTCGGTGCCCCACCGTCGGTGCGCAGCCACCGACCGGCGTCCGGGTTCCACTCCCAGCCGTAGCGCCAGAAGCTCGACGTCTGGATGCCGACGCCGTTCACGGCTCGACCTTCGGGCAGGTCGGGATCGTCATCGAAGACGAACGGCGCCCGCACCTGGCCCGCCGCATCGGCGAGCGCCGAGAGAAATCCACCTTCGAGCTGCGCGCGGCCGGCGTCGACGTCGAAGTACACGTTATGCGGCGCGGCCCAGGGTCCGGCGCGGAAGAAGAAGCCCCAGCCGCCGGTCAGCCCGTTGGCGAACGGCATGCCCTCTCCATTGAAACGGCGGAGGACCTTGCCGGCACCGCCGAAATGGAAGGTGACGGCGCGCATTTGCTGCCAGTAGTCGACATTGTAATAACGCGCGGAACGGACCGGGCCGACAGAGGCGTTCAGGGACTCGAG
>JBBJNX010000201.1:0-4740 GCA_037721115.1 Candidatus Limnocylindria bacterium | reverse complement strand
CTTTGCGGCATCTCGGCGAGCATGCAGATCGGGGTCGGAGAGGAGATCGATGCGCTCGCTCCATTCGATCCTGAGGCGTTCGTCGAATGGCTCTTCGCCGGATAGCCTTCATTGCCGCCGCTGCCGGCTCCCCGTAGAATGGGCAGCCGTTTGGCGGGCGTCTTCCTGCCGGCATCGACCCCGTAGCGGACCCATTCATGTTCGAGTCTCTCTCAGCACGCCTGCAGGGCATCAGCGAACGTCTTCGTGGCAAGGCCAGGATCACCGACGCGGACCTCGAGGTCGCCCTGCGGGAAATCCGCCTTGCCCTCCTCGAGGCCGACGTCAATTTCCGCGTCGTCAAGGACTTCGTGGCTCGAGTTCGCGAGCGTGCCGTCGGTTCCGACCTCCTGACCGGTCTGAACCCCGGCCAGCAGATCGTCAAGATCGTGCATGAGGAGCTCGTCGCCGTCCTCGGCGGCGCGCGCCACCACCTCAGCCTTGCTGCCAAGCCCTCGGTGCTGATGATGGTGGGTCTCCAGGGCTCGGGAAAGACGACCACCGCGGCCAAGCTGGCGGTGCGCCTGCGCCGGGATGGCAAGAAGCCGCTTCTCGTGGCCGCAGACGTGTATCGGCCCGCAGCGGTCGATCAGCTCGTCCAGCTCGGCGATCAGATCGGGGTCGAGGTCCATACCCGCCCGGTGGGCACTCCGGCGCTCGAGGTGGCCCGCTCTGGCCTCGAGGAGGCTCGCCAGCGCGGCGTCGACGTCATGATTCTCGATACCGCCGGCCGGCTGCACGTCGACGAGGCGATGATGGATGAGCTTGTCCGCATCGTCGGGGCCGTCACGCCCGCCGAGACCCTGCTCATCGTGGATGCCATGACCGGCCAGGAAGCCGTGCGGGTGGCGGACGCCTTTCACGCCAAGCTTCCGGTCACGGGCCTCGTCCTGACGAAGATGGACGGCGACGCCCGCGGTGGCGCCGCGCTCAGCATCCGGGCAGCTACGGGCCTGCCGATCGCCTTCCTCGGGACCGGCGAGCGGACCGACGGGCTCGAGGCGTTCCACCCGGATCGGCTCGCGCAGCGCATCCTCGGCATGGGCGACATCCTCAGCTTCGTCGAGCGGGTCCAGGAGAACGTCGACCAGGCCGAGGCAGAGCGGGTCGCGCAGCGGATGATGGAGAACCGGTTCACACTCGAGGACTTCCGCAGTCAGTTGAACCAGATCAAGAAGATGGGTCCCATTGGCCAGCTGCTCGGAATGATCCCCGGGGCAGGGCAGATGGCCGGCGCCGCGCAGGAGGCGGTCGACTCAGGACAGATGAAGCGGATCGAGGCGATCATCGATTCAATGACGCCCGAGGAGCGCCGACGGCCCGAGATCATCAAGGCGAGTCGCCGACGGCGAATTGCTCTCGGGAGCGGCTCATCGACTGCGGAGGTGAATCGGCTTCTCAAGCAGTTTGTCGAGATGCAGCGAATGATGAAAAAATTCAGCGGCGGCAAGATGCCACGCATGGGTGGCGGCCTCGGCGCCCTCCTCGGGCGCTGACGGATGCATCGGCTCGTCGTCGCACTCGTCACGCTGATCGGCCTCACCGGCGCCGCCTTCCTGGCCGGTTATCTCCTTCTCTTCTCGGCGTCGACCGACCGCGCATCGGCGCTGGCGCCCGGCGACAGCGCGTTCTACCTCAACGTATATCTCCAGCCATCGACTGGACAGCAGATGAATCTCGGAAGCCTGATCGGTCGCCTGCCCGGCTTTGCCGATGAGGCATCACTCGATGAGAAAGTCGACCAGGTCGTCCAGAACCTGCTCGGGAGCACCGGCCTGAGCCTGGACTACCCCACCCGGATCAAGCCGTGGCTCGGCAACCAGGTCGCCGTCGCCGGCTGGCCGGCAGCAGGCGACGTGACCGCTCCGGTGGCCGTGCTGATCGCTGAGGTCAAGGACCAAGCGCTGGCGAGGGCCGCACTGCGCGATCTCGCCACTGAGACAGGGCTCAGCTTCGCGCCGCAGACCTACGAGGGCATCGAGATCCAGGTCAGCGATGGGGGCGCCTACGCATTCATCGGCGAGATGCTCGTCTTTGGAGAGTCCCCGGATGGGATCGAGGCGGTGGTGGACGTGCAGGGCGGTGCCGACGCCCTATCGAGCCGCGAAGAGTTTCGAGCCACCATGGGTGACCTGCCGACCGATCACCTCGCCAGCGCCTTCGTCGACCTCGCCGCGCTGGCGGAGGCGACCGAGACCGGCGAGCAGCTCTCGGCATTCAGCACCGCAGGAGCCGCACTCATTGCCGAGCCCGACGGGCTGCGCCTCAGCGGGAGCGCTCCATTTGACCGCAACGGGGCTGCGTCATCATCCGCCGCGGGCTTTGGACTCGGGGGAGAACCCTCGAGCCTGGTAGATTGGATGCCGGAGGATACGATCGCCGAAGTGGTCGTCTTCGGCCTGCGGCAGACGCTCGAGGATGCGGAGGCGGCCGCCGCGTCCGTGCCCGAGGGCGAGGAGATCACCGGCGCGCTCGACACGGTTCGCGCACTGGCCGCATTCGGATTCGGGATCGATATCGACGCCGACCTTCTCCCCCTGCTCGACCGAGAGGTCGGGGTCGCGATCGCCGGCCTCGAGGACGGCCTGCCCATCGGGCAGCTCCTGCTCCGGCCCGAGGATCCTGAGGCGGCTGAGGCGGCACTCACGCGAATCGTGGAGCGCCTGGTTGCCACCGGGGCGAGCGAGCGGACCGAAGAAGGCGCCGGCGCGGACATCACGATCGTCACGATCCCCGCGGCTGCCGAGGTAGCTTACGCCGTGCGCGACGGCATCATTATCATCGCCCTCGGGGCAGAGCAGGTGGCGTCTGCACTCCAGGCGCACGCCGATGGCGAAACGATCGCCGGCAGCGACCGCTATGTGCGAACGTTCGAGGTGGCGGGCGAGCGCGCCGGCAACGAGGCGTTCATCGATATCGGCGCGGTCGTCGATCTGCTTGGTCCGACCCTCGGCCTGCCGGCTGACGCGCGCGATATCCTTGGACAGATCGGGAGCTTTGGCTTCACCGCTCCATCCCGTGATGACCAGGTCGAATTCCACGCGGTGCTGACGGTCGATGAGCCGTAGCGCCGAATATATCAGTCACCAACCCACAGAGAGGTATTCACCAATTGGCAGTTCGCATTCGATTGACTCGCGTCGGCGCCACCAAGCGTCCGTCATATCGGGTCATCGCCATTGACAAGCGGCGTTCCCGCGATGGGCGCGCGCTCGAGATCCTCGGGTTCTACGACCCGCTGACCGAGCCCGCCACCGTCAACCTCGAAACAGAGCGAATCAACGCCTGGATCGGCAAGGGCGCGCAGCCGTCGGAGACGGTTGCGAAGCTGATGCGTCAGGCGGACAGAGCCGCCCAGCAGCCCGTTGAGGTCGAAAAGCCGAAGCGGCCGACGCGCACCACCAAGCTGAAGGCTTCCTCCTCCAAGGCCAAGCTCGACTCCAAGCCGGCGACCAATCCGGCTGACGAAACGGCTGCGCCTTCAACAACAACGACCGGTGAGGGCGAGGCACCGAAGACCACAGACGCCGCCGAGCCGCAGAAGGCTGAAGCGTGAAGGCCTTTCTGGAGTACGTGGCACGCGGTCTCGTCGACAAGCCGGATGCTGTCTGGGTGGAGATTGACGAGGATGCGGACGAGACCGTCCTCACCCTCGGTGTCGACCAGGAGGACATGGGTCGCGTCATCGGCCGTGATGGCCGTATCGCCAATGCCATTCGCAGCTTGCTCAAGGTAATGGCCACCAAGGATGGCCGGCACGTCGAGCTGGAGATCGTTTCCGACGCCGAGTGAACGTCGCCTTGCCGTGGCCAGGATCCTCGGCGCAAAGGGGCTCGCGGGGGCAGTGCGCGTGGAGCTCGTGACCGACTGGCCGGAGCGTCTCGCTCCGGGTGCCGAGGTGTGGCTCGAGGGTGACCCTGCCCCGATCACGATCCTCCGCGTCGAGGCGGGCGGTCGCACCCCCGTCCTGCATCTCGATCGGTTCACGACGCGTGAGGCCGCGGAGGCACTCAGCGACCGCTACCTCGAGGCACCCGCGCGCGACCTGCCCGATGAGACCTACTACTGGGGCGACCTGATGGGATTGAGGGTCGAAGCGCCGGATGGCTCCAGCGTCGGAGAGCTCGTCGAGATCTTTCGCGCCGGAGACAACGAGGTGTATCGGATCGTCGGCGAGCGTGGAGAGCGATTGGTGCCGGCGCTGCGATCCGCGGTGCTCCGCATCGACCTCGCCTCTGGCCTGATGGTCGTCGCGTCCGAAGAGGACGAAGAGGTGCGTTAGGTTGATGCGCATCGATGTCGTCACGCTCTTCCCGGAGCTGGTCCACGGACCGCTTGGCACCTCCATCGTGGGTCGTGCAGTGGAGGCACGACTGGTCGAGTTCGGGGTCCACGATCTGCGCGTGCACGGCATCGGGCGGCACCGGTCCGTCGATGACTACCCTTACGGCGGGGGAGCCGGCATGGTCATCCGGCCTGAGCCGTTGTTCGCAACCGTGGAGCCGCTGCGCGACCGCGGCGCCCACGTCGTTCTCATGGATCCGGCAGGGTCACCGCTCAATGATCGGCTGGCACGCCAATTGGCGCAGCTTCCTCACCTGGCGCTCATCTGTGGTCGCTATGAGGGGATCGACGAACGTGCTCGGACCCTGGTCGACCGCGAGGTCAGCATCGGCGACTATGTCGTCACGGGTGGGGAGC
>JBBJNX010000200.1:0-4746 GCA_037721115.1 Candidatus Limnocylindria bacterium | reverse complement strand
CTCGCCTCGTCTTGGTGATCCCGGCTCGTCATCGAGCGCCAGCAGTTCGCGCCGCACCAGGCCATCGACGAGCTCGTGGACGAGTGCTGGGGTGGTGGCGGCCACCGCCAGCAGAGCATCCGGCTGAAAGCGTCGCCCGAGGACGCTCGCGGCGAGCAGGAGGCGCCGTTCGCCGGCCGGCAGCGCGTCGAGGCGCGCGGCGATGAGGCCATGCAGTGAATCGGGCACCGCGATCCGGCCGTGCTGACCATCCGCGAGGATCCGCACCACCTCGACCGCGTAGAGCGGCACGCCGCCGGCATGTTGGAGGACCTGGGTCACGAGCCCATGGTCGAGATTGGGCGCGCGACCGATGAGGAGCTCGCGCGTGTCGGCGTCGGACAGGCGCTCGAGGTGCAATGCGGTGAAGCGGCCGATGCCAGTTCCCCATGTCGGCCGTCGATCGAGCAGCTCCGGCCGCGCCAGCGTAACGATGAGGATTCGATGGTCGCGCGTCCATGCCGCGAGGTGCTCCACGAAGTCGAGCAAGCTCGCGTCGGCCCACTGGAGGTCCTCGAATACGAGGACGGTGGGAACGGCATCCGAAACGCGCTCGAAGAAGCGCCGCCATGCAGCAAAGAGCTCGTCGCGATCAAAGCTGGTGCTCCCGTGGCCACCGAGCAGCACCGCAAGACGCGGTTCCATCCAGCTTCGCTCATCCTCGTCGCGGACGAATTCGCCGATCGCTGTTGCAAGCTGGCGGCGGGCCAGCTCCGGTTCAGTGCCCTCGACGATGCGCAGGCGGCGCCTGACCATCTCGGCGACGGCAGCGAACGTGATCTCCTCGCCATACGCGGGCGCTTGGCCTGCGTGCCACGCGACCAGGTCCGAACGAGCCTCGAGCTGCTCGCCAAGCTCCCACGCCAATCGGCTCTTGCCGATGCCGGCGATGCCGGTGACCGATACGAGCCGGCTGCGCCGGTTGCGGATGACTCCGTCGAACAGGTCGATCAGCTCACGCAGCTCCCGGTCGCGCCCGATGAACGGGCCGGTGTGGGACCCGCGCTGCCGACCCGGCCACGCCCTCACCCGAGATGCAGCCTTGAAGGCGACGAGCGGCGCCGTCCGACCCTTGAAGCTGAGGGCTCCGATCGGCTCAAAATCGGCCGCTTCGGGCGCGAGCCCACGGGTCGTTTCATCAACCAGTACGGCGGCCGGTGGCGCCACGCCCTGGAGGCGGGCAGCGGTGTTCACCAGGTCGCCAGCGACCATGCCCTGGCCCACGGCACCGATGGTGACTGCGGCCTCGCCGGTGGTCACGGCGCCGCGCGCGGCCAGTGCCCCGCGAGAGGATGCAGGCCCGAGCCGGGCCACGCCGTCCACCAGCGCCAGTGCCGCGCGGACCGCGCGGACCGCGTCGTCCTCGTGCGCGGCCGGCGCGCCCCAGACCGCCATCACGGCATCGCCGATGAACTTCTCGATCGTTCCCCCGTGCGTCGCGACCACCGATCGGGCGACCTCGAAGTAACGTGACTGAACGCTGCGCACCTCCTCGGGGTCGAGCGACTCGGCGAGTGTTGTGAAGTCGACCAGGTCGACGAACAGAACCGAGATGCGCCGGCGTTCAGCCGGCAGCGTCCATTCCGGAGTGCCATCGACGCTCTGAGCGGAAGCCACGCTCCCAGCGACGCCGCCGCCGCACGAGGTGCAGAATCGGATGCCGGACGGACTCGTCGCGCCGCAGTGCGGGCATGCGATCCCGAGCGATGCTCCGCATCCTCCGCAGAATCGCGCCGCCTCAGCGTTGGTCAGTCCGCAGGCCGCGCAGCGCATGGACCGAGCGCTATGCTCCTTCCTGCTTGTGGGTGACGAGCGTGACGGTGCCGTCGTCGTCGACGATGGCCATCGAGCGCACGACCATGTGCTCGAGCGTCCGCTCGTGCCGCAGCACGACGGAGTTGATTCGATCGGGCTCATCCGGCAGCAGAGGGTCGCCCTCGAAACTGTCGTCCGCCCACGTTTCGATGCCCTGCGACCTGCCGGTGAGGGCGCGGATCGGATCGTGGATGAAGACTTCGGACTGGCGGCTGCTGCTCTTCAACGCGATGACGTGGATCTGGAACGGCTGGTCGTATCCACCGCTGTTGAACGCCGGGATCTCGATCGGCTCCCACCGATTGAATCCCGGTGTCGCGTCAGGCTTGTAGCGGGTGTAGTCGCCGGGTTGATGTCCCGCCGGTCGGGACGGGGGTTGCGCGGACATGGGGGAGGTCCTCCGTGCGGCTCGGATGCCGATCATAGGCCTGTGGATCAAGCATGCCCAGCCCCGTCATGCCGCCTCGGCGGCCTGCTAGCATCGGTGCGATGACATCGACGAGCTCAATGCGTGTGCGCATGGCGCCGAGCCCGACGGGACCGCTCCACATCGGCACCGCGCGCACGAGCCTCTACAACTACCTGGCCGCTCGGCACGCCGGCGGGACCTACGTCCTGCGCATCGAGGACACCGATGCGGCCCGCAGCACGGATGCTTTCGAGCGCGACATCATCGACGACCTTCATTGGCTCGGCATCAGCTGGGACGAGGGGCCACAGGTGGCGGGCGGCCAGGATATCGGCCCCCACGCGCCGTATCGTCAGAGCGGACGGAGGGAGCTCTACGGCCAGGAGGCGGATCGGTTGCTTGCGGCGGGATCGGCGTATCGGTGCTGGTGCACCACCGAGGAGCTCGACGTCGCTCGCCGGGACCAGGAGACCAAGAGAGAGCCGCCACGCTACAACGGTCGCTGCCTGCGCCTGACCGATGCGGAGCACGCGGCGTTCGAGGCGGAGGGCCGTCCATCGGTCATTCGCTTCAAGGTCGAGCCGGAGGTCGTTCGGTTCGATGATCTCGTGCGTGGCGAGGTCGAGTTCGACAACGCGCTGCTCGGCGACTTCGTGATCGTGCGGAATGATGGGATGCCGCTCTACCACTTCGTTGTCGTGATCGATGACGAGGCGATGGAGATCACGCACGTGATCCGAGGCGAGGATCACCTGAGCAATACGCCGAAGCACATCGCGCTCATCCGGGCGCTCGGCTACCGCGAGCCGCGCTTTGGCCACATCCCGCTCATTCTCAACGCCGACCGATCCAAGATGAGCAAGCGCAAGTCACAGACGGCGATCACCGCGTATCGAGAGGAAGGCTACCTGCCGGAGGCGTTCGTCAACTTCATGGCCTTCCTCGGCTGGTCTCCCGGCACGGAGGAGGAGATCTTCAGCCTCGACGAGCTGGCCTCTCGGTTCGAGATGGCAAAGGTTCACCACGGCGGTGCCGTCTTCGACCGGGACCGACTCAACCATCTCAATGGCGTTTATATTCGCGCCATGACCGATGAGCAGCTCGCGCTGCGTGTGCGCCCATGGGTCCCCAAGGCGATCCGGGACGACGATTTGCTGCGGCTGATTCCGCTCGTCAAGGAGCGAATCGTGAAGCTCGGCGATGTGCCGGACCTCATCGGGTTCGTGTGGGAGCCGGATGATGTGGTGGCGGGCTGGTACGGCCCGGAACTGCTTCATCCGAAGAAGGGCGGCCCGGACGAGGCTCGTGCGGCGCTCGAGGGCGCCCGCGAGGTGCTGGCGGAGCTCGATGACGCCGATTTCAGCGCGGACGTGCTCGAGCAGCGCATCCGGGAGGCCGCCGCTGCCGCCGGCGTCAAGGCGGGCGACTTCTTCTCGCCGATCCGGGTCGCGGTCACCGGACGAACCATCTCTCCGCCACTGTTCGCCTCGCTCGAGATGCTGGGGCGTGATCGCTCGCTGGCTCGCGTTGACGACGCGCTGGGCAAACTGACGGAGGTCTCCGTATGAACAACGACGATTTGCGACCGGGAGAGATGGCGCCACGCCTGGACGCCCTGATAGACGCGGAGTTCGTGGTCCCGATCAGGTCGTCATCCGGTGCCGCACCGGATCCCGCATTGCTCGATGCCGGCGCATTCCGTCACGGGACGGACGACGCCGGGGAGCGGTTCATCGCCGCGTTCAGCTCGCCCTCGTCGCTCGTCGAGTTCGGTCCGCCGGGCACGGACAGCATCCGGATGCGAGCGCGGGACCTGTTCGAGCGCGCCGACGCGGTGCAGGAGCGGATCGTGGTTGATCCGGGAGCGCCAACCCAGATCGAGGTCGCGATCGGCGTGCTTCCCTTCCTCGCCGCCGGCATCGATCCGAATCGCCCGGACGCCCTGCGCGCCCGGCGGCCGCTCGGCGACCTGCCGGCGCTCGAGGTGCCCGACCAGATCCCGGAGCCCTTTGGCCGCGAGCTCCGTTCCGCCCTCGCGGATCTGCCTCATGTCGAGCGCGCCTGGCTGCTGCGTGCCGGCACCTCGTGGACGGCGGGCGTTCAGCTGGACCCCGGCGCGCTGTTGGCTGATTTCGATGCGGTACGCAATCGGCTGCACGCGATCGCCACCGAGCATCTCGGTTCGCGACGCCTTCTGGCCGTGACCGACCTGCGCGCCCCGATGATGCTCGAGATGTACGACGCCACGGCGGCCCCGTTCTACGCTCGCCAGGAACAGAGGAAGGGCCTCTTTTCCCGTCTCTTCGGCGGCTGAGGCCTCGGCGCCCGCCGGGCCTCGGTCACCTCCCGCCCCGGCGAGCGGCGCCCGCAGAGCCTCGGTCACGTCCCGCCCCGCTTTTGCGCTGGGCGCAACTAACTACGAAGTACGACCTATTTACGGCATGGATGTGCGCCTCGGTGCAAACTATGGAGCCAATCGCGCT
>JBBJNX010000199.1:0-4777 GCA_037721115.1 Candidatus Limnocylindria bacterium | reverse complement strand
CGACGGGCACGCGCTGCGACCGGCCGGGACCGATTCATCAAGATGGCCGGGGGCTACCACGGTCACGCCGATGCGCTACTCGTGCAGCCGGGTTCGGGCGCGATCGGCATGCCCGCCAGCGCGGGAGTGACCGAGGGCGCAGCGCGCGACACGCTCGTCGCACCATTCAATGACACCGACGCGGTCGAGGAGTTGCTCGCCACGGACGATGTCGCCGCGGTGATCGTGGAGCCGGTGGCCGCCAACATGGGCGTCGTGCCGCCGGCACCCGGCTACCTCGAGAGCCTGCGCGAGCTCACCACTCGCCACGGCACGTTGCTCATCTTCGACGAGGTCATCACCGGCTTCCGCGTCGCCCGCGGCGGCGCACAGGAACGCTACAACGTGACGGCGGACCTGACGATCCTCGGCAAGATCATCGGCGGCGGCCTGCCGGTCGGAGCGTACGGTGGCCGTGCGGACCTGATGCGGCACATCGCACCGGACGGTCCCGTCTACCAGGCCGGCACGCTGTCCGGCAATCCGCTGGCAATGGTGGCCGGCGCCGCGACCCTGCGCGAGCTGACCGCGACGGTCTATGACCAACTCGAGGAGGCGGGCGCGGCACTCGAGGCCGGCCTCGCGGACGCCGCGGAGGCGGCGGGCGCATCGGTCCTGATCAGTCGCGTGGGAAGTCTGCTGACGGCGTTTGTTGACGACTTCCCGGCCTTTTTCCACGCGATGTTGCATGCGGGAATCATGCTTCCGCCCAGCCAGCACGAGGCGTGGTTCGTATCGACCGCGCACACGGTCGACCAACTGGATGCAACCATTCACGCGGCACGCGCCGCGTTGGCGAAACGCAGCGAGGATCAATGATCACCCCCACGACCGCCTGGACCGGCGAGGCCCGCTTCTGCGCCGCGCTCGGCCACGAGCAGCCTGATCGAACGCCAATCTGGTTCATGCGCCAGGCCGGTCGCTGCCTGGCCGACTACCGAGCGCTGCGCGAGCGGTACCCGATCATGACCCTGGCCAAGACCCCGGAGCTATGTGCCGAAGTGACCCTCATGCCGGTGCAGGCCTTCGGCGTCGACGCCGCCGTCTTGTTCGCCGACATCATGATTCCCCTGGAACCGATGGGCGTGAGCCTGGAGATCCAGCCGGACGTGGGACCCATCATCCATGAGCCGATTCGCTCCCGGGCTGATGTCGACCGCCTCCGCCTCATCGAGCCCACAACCGAGCTCACCTTCGTGATGGACGCCATTCGCCTCGTGCGTCGCGAGCTCGACGGCCAGACCGCCGTCATCGGCTTCTCAGGCTCACCGTTCACCCTGGCCTGCTACCTGATCGAGGGACGGCCCTCGCGTGACTACGCCATCGCCAAGGCCTTCATGTACCGCGAGCCGGAGGCGTGGCACGAGCTCATGGACAGGCTTTCGTCGGTGGTGATCGCGTACCTGAACGCGCAGATCGACGCGGGCGTGCATGTCGTGCAGCTGTTCGACTCCTGGGTGGGGGCGCTCAATCCGTCCGACTACGTGACCTACGTCCAGCGCCACGTCGCGCGCATCTTCGCGGAAGTCCGGGGGGCGCCGACCATTCACTTCGGGACCGGCACGGCGGCGCTTCTTGAGCCGATGACGGCGGCCGGTGGCGATTTGATCGGCGTCGACCACCGCCAGTCTCTCGATCGTGCCTGGGAGCGGATCGGCTTCGACCGCGGCGTGCAGGGCAATCTCGATTCGACACGGCTGATCGCCGGCTGGGAGGCGACCGCCGACGGGGCCCGCGACGTGCTGCGACGCGCCGCTAAGCGGCCGGGGCACATCTTCAACCTCGGACACGGCGTGCTCCCGGAAACCGATCCCGACCTCCTCAGCCGGCTCGTGGACCTCGTGCACACCGAGTCGGCGCGATGAGTGAGCGGCTGGGAGTCCTGCTCATGACCTACGGTTCGCCAGCGGCCGATCTTCACGACCTGCCGCAGTACCTGGCGGCGGTCCGCGGCGGACGCGAGCCTTCGTCAGAGCTGGTGGACGAGTTCCGACGCCGCTACGAGCTGATCGGCGGCTCGCCACTCATCTCGATCACGCAGGCACAGGCCGCCGCGCTGGAGGATCGACTGCGCGCCGATGGCGTCGACGCGTCCGCCAGGGTCGGCATGCGCTTCTCCGCCCCCTCGATCCTCGACGGACTGCGCGAGCTGCGTGACCTTGGCTGCGAGGCAGTAACCGCCATCGTCATGAGTCCCCAGTACTCCGAGCTGCTGATGAGCGGTTACGGGCGCGCGGTGGACGCGGCGGTCGAGGAGCTTGTCACCGACGCGCTCCGGGTGGATATGGCGCCCGCCTGGTATCGCGAGCCGGCCTTCATAGAGGCCGTGGCCGAGCGGGTTCGTGATGGTCTCGCGTCGCTGCCCGATGGCGCGCCGGTCCTCCTCACCGCCCATTCACTCCCCCGCCGCGTCGCCGACGCCGAACCCGCCTACCTCGACCAACTCCGCGAAACCGCGGAAAGCGTGGCCCTCGCCGCCGGGCTGTCGCCTGATCGCTGGCACTTCTGCTGGCAGTCGGCCGGCCACGAGCCGGGCGAGTGGATGACGCCGGACTTCGCGGACCTGGTGCCCGAGCTCCGGGCCGCAGGTCACCGCGCCGTGCTCGTCGCCCCCATCCAGTTCCTGGCCGACCACCTCGAGATCCTGTACGACGTCGACATCGGCGCCCGGGAGCAGGCGGAGGCCGCTGGGATGGCGTTCGCCCGCATCGAGTCGCTCAACACCTCGTCGACCTTCATCGGCGCATTGGCTCGCATTGCCACGGCGGCCGCGCCGGTTCCCGCCCCACGGGCGTAACGGCGAGTCAGCGTCCGTTCAGGTACCGTGGACCGATGCAACGCGTTGAACGTCGCGCCGTCATCGGCGCACCACCGGCGGAGGTCTTCGCCTACCTCTCGGACCTCGACAAGCTCGCCGAGTGGCAGAGCGGCGTCACGAGCGCGCGCCGAACGTCGGAGGGCGAGATGGGCGTCGGCGCAACGGCGCTTGTCACGCGGGAGCTGATGGGGCATCGGCTGGAGGCACCGTTGGCCGTCACCGAGTACGACCCGCCGCAGCGTCTCGCCATCGGCAGCGAGGTCAGCGGCGTGAAAGCGCTCGGCACCCTCGACCTGACGCCAGACGAGAGTGGCGAATCCACGGACCTCACCTTCGCCATGGAGATCCGTGGCTCAATGCTGACCGCCTTCATGGAGCCGATGATCGCCGGGGCCGCAGGAGGCGATATCGACGCGAGCCTGAAACGGCTCCAGGAGCGATTCAGTCGGGGCGCGGCATCCACACCCTGACGATTCCTATCGGATTCTCATCCGCAGAGAGGTATCGTCGAATCCAAGCTCGGGATCATGTCAGATTCGCACGGGTGGAGAATCTGAGACCCTTCAGCGGCCGCGATGAGCGTGAGACGAGAATGCACAGCCCTAAGCTTCGGACATTACGGTCTGAGGGTGAGAATAGGACAGGAATCTCGTCCGGGACGAGTCTCAGTGCTGTCGGCGTCAATCGGACGGTCGAAGTCAAGGCGGAGCGCAAAGTAATGCGGGTAATGCGGGCAGGTTTCGCCTTCGCGCTGAGGGCCCCGATCGAGCCGCACCACCAGCCGATCGTCGTCCAGGACAAGCTCCAACGACGGTCGGTCCTCGCAGGGCAGCCCGATCCAAGCGACGAATAACCCGTTCTCGGCACCCTGTGGCTTGGCAATCCCTTCCGTGTCTGGGTTGCTGAGGTCAATCCCCGTCACATCCGAGGACACCGCAACAGCTTCTTCCATCGAGCCGTCCACGTCCGCGATCGTGGCGGTGTACAGGAGATCCTCGTTTGTCAACCCCTGCACGACGACCTGCGTTCCTTCGGGCGCCGCCTGTTCCGGAGAGGTGCAAGCTACCGCGAGCCCCACGCACACAACCAGGGCAGGAACACCCAGCAACTCAGCTCGTAACAAGCGTCACCCCATCAGCGACAGGATTTCGCCGATGCGGGCCGTCAAGGCCGCCTCCGCTCCCATCGCCGCTTCATACGTTGACTCTCTAAGAGTTGATCCGTCGTTTCGCCGTTGTGATCACCAGCCAGACGCTCGTTGATCCGACTCTGTTGTACACCGAAACGCACGAGCGACGGTGTCCCGACGAATGAGAGGTCCGAACCCCTGTGCTATCCTCCACGCCGATGCGTTGACGCGGAATCAGTACGCGCGAATGCCTCGTTCACAGCGAGCCGGAGAGGGTGCGAGCCGGCGTTCGGGGAGCGTGGAACTCACCTGCCGAGCAGTCGGGCGAAAAGTCCGGCCGGGTGGCGCCCGATAGCAGCGCCGACGAGTGGACCGATTCGAAACACGTGGGGCTGTAGCTCAGTTGGGAGAGCACCTGCATGGCATGCAGGGGGTCGGGGGTTCGAGTCCCCCTAGCTCCACCACTTCATCGGTCAAGCTCAGGTGGTACCGCGAAGATGAGAACCCCTTCGTCCTGACGACGGAGGGGTTCGTTGTGTCCGGAGTTGCGAGAGATGATCCAGACGGGAAGCGGTGAGGCCAGGACGGCCCGCGACGGGCGCCGCTGGACGGTACGGCCGGGACGACCGACCGACGGGCGGGCCCTCGCGCACCTTTTTGCGGTTGTTCGCGCAGAGGGACGCTGGCTGATCGCTACGCCCGGCACCATCAGCGAGCCTTCCGAGGCGTTCTGGATCAGTGAGCTGATCGGTGCCTCGCAGAGCCTGGCGCTGGTGGCGGAGTCCGGCGGC
>JBBJNX010000198.1:0-4796 GCA_037721115.1 Candidatus Limnocylindria bacterium | reverse complement strand
CCGGAATGCCGAGCTCTGTAAAGATCGAGACCGGCAGGCCGATGTCTGCCAGGAAGCCCACCCCCGAGAATCGGGGTCCTTCGGCGAGCGACATCCCGGACTTGGGCAGGGCCAGCGCAAGCGTGGCGTCGGCATGCACCGCCGACCCCGGCCGCTTGCCGCTGCTGGCGTCGATGCCGGAGGGAATGTCGAGGCTGATGACCGGACCGCTGCCGAGGCCGGCCAGCCCGATGAGCGGCCCGTAGGCGGCGTCAGGCGGGCCCTCCAGGCTGTACCCGATGAGCACGTCGATGACCGCATCGGCGCGCATGACCTCGCCCGCAATCTCCGCGTGCGGAAGATCATGGCCGGCGACCGCGGCGCGCACCCCTGCGGCGAGCATCGGCTCCACCTGGGCGCAGGGTCCCGGCCGGAGGCGGAGCAACGGACGGGCGAAGATCACGCACACGTCGGCACCCCAGCCTGCCAGCCGTCGGGCGGCGACCATTCCGCCGCCGGCATTGTTGCCGGTTCCCGCCAGGATGACGATGCTGCGCCCGGCAACCCCGCCGAGCGTCAGTCGGGTCAGCTCGGCGAGCTGGAGGCCGGCGTTCTCCATCATCTGCAGGAGGCTGATGCCGATGCGATCGGTCGCGATCCGGTCGGCGGCGAGCATGGTCTGTCGGTCGACGAAGGGAATCGGGTCATCCGCGATCGGCAGCTCGGGCAGCTGTCGCTGGCTGATTCTGATGGGCTCGGCCATGGACTGCAGCGTGGACGGTTCGGCGCGGGGCCGCTGTAAGGAAGCGGACAGCGGGGGCCTAACCCTCGGCGAGCTCGCGAACGCGCGGCAGATCGAGGATCACCACGCGCTGGTTGTGCATATGGAGTACCCGGCGCTCGCGGAGCGACGCGACGGTGTGCCAGGGTCTCCCGGGACGTCCCGATCATGTCGGCCAGCTCCTGCTGCGTCAGGCGGGCGTCGATCGCTGTTCCGCCGTCCTCCGGCTGGCCGAAGCGCTCGGCAAGCTCCAGGAGGCGTGCGGCGAGACGCTGCTCGACGGATCGGAAGGCCATGACCTCGCGCTCTCGCTCCGATGCGAGAGCCCGGCGAAGAGGTCAACCCTCGCGCAACAGACCGGCCTTGAGCTCCGCCTCGGTCAAGGGGGACCACTCGGAGGCCCCATTTCGGGGCCGGATTGCCGCTCCAGAAACCGCTTCAGCATCGCGCTCATGATGCACCCATTACCTGGTCGCGTCACCCGGTGGAGACGGAATCTCGATCAGCATCTCCGCGACCGACTTTCGGCTGACGTCAGGCACCGTGGCCCCGTCCGCGGGATAGCCGACCGGAATCACGACATACGGCCGCTCGTTCGGGGGCCGTTCCAGGATCTGGGCGAGAAAGCCCATCGGGCTCGGAGTGTGGGTCAGGGTTGCGAGTCCGGCGTGGGTGAGGGCGGCCAGGAGGATACCCACCGCGATGCCGACCGACTCGCGGACGTAGTAGTGCTTGACCTTGCGCGACCGGCTGCCCTCGGCGCGGAGGCCGTAGGCCTGCTCGAAGACGACGATCAGCCACGGCGCATCGGTCAGGTGCGGCTTGTGCCAGTCCGTGCCCAGGGGACGCAGCGCCTCGAGCCACTCCGGGCTCATCCGGTGCTCGTAGGCCTCGCGCTCCTCGGCCTCGGCGGCCTCCCGGATGCGCGCGCGGAGGTCCGGCGCGTCACCGATCAACACGAAGGTCCATGGTTGCTGGTTCGCGCCGCTCGGCGCCAGCGCCGCAGCGCGGATGGCATCGACGATGAGCTGACGAGGGACCGGCGCCGTGGCGAACTCACGGATGGAGCGCCGCCGGCCCATCACCTCCAGGAATCGCGCCGAGGCATCGACACGCTCCTCGTCGGTCATGGGAGCGGGGTTGTAGGGATGGCGAGGAAGGGTCATGGTCGTATCGTATCGGTCAGTGTGGGCGATACCGAACGGTCGATGTAAGCACGACAACAGCCGGGGCCCGCTGCACGGACGACACTGCGGTGGAAGGCCCTGAAGTGTGGGCCACGACTCGCGACACGATCGCCCACCTGGAGAGCAATGTCATGTCAGACGTCCGCGAAGCAACCGACGCCACCTTTGAGCAGCTGGTCACCCAGAGCGAGACTCCCGTCGTCGTCGACTTCTGGGCGCCGTGGTGCGGGCCGTGCCGCATGGTGGCCCCCGAAATCGACAAGCTGGCCGCAAAGTACGCGGGAACCGTCAGCGTCGTGAAGGTCGACGTCGATGCCAATCCGGTGACGGCTGCCCGCTACGGAGTCATGAGCATCCCCACGGTTGCCCTGTTCGAGCCCGGGAAGCCGCCCCGGACGGCCGTCGGCTTCAGACCCCTCCATGAGCTCGAGGCGGCCTTCGGGCTGGATGAGTTGGCGGCGACAGTGTAGACCGGGCGTCGCGCCAGCCCTCTGGCGCAAGAAATGCGAGCGAAGGTCGCAAGCTGGACAGCAGGGGATCACCAATGAGCAAGCGTCTGAACGGCAAGATTGCGCTGGTCACCGGGTCGGATTCCGGTATCGGCCAGGGAAACTTGATCGAGTTCGCCGGCGAAGGAGCGGACGTGGTCGTGACCTATCACGACGAGGCCGGGGCGCAGGAGCCCGGGATGGCCGACGGCGTGAGTGGTCGTGGTGTGCCAATCGAGCGCTTCGATCCGCCGGAGGAGCTCATCGAGGACGCCCGCCGTCTGATGGCGGCCGCCGGTGCTGATCTCGGCGGGGTCGAGTATCTGGTCAGCGCGGATGACGGACTGCCGTACATGTATTACGTCAATGCCTTGTCGAACTTCGTCGCCGATGCGCCAAGCGTAGTTGGGTTCGATCCGTTCGCCGATCTCGTCGACCTGATCGTCCGTCGCGCGGCTGATGCCAGCGGCGAAGACGATCTGTCCTTGCAGCCCACGGTTGCATCCTCCACGTGACCGGGTCCTCGATAGCGGCGTCACCTCCCATGACGATCCTGTTCGCCGACCCGGAGCATGGACCGAGGTCGCAAATGGCCGCTTCGCTCGTCCGAGCCATGGCGGACGCCGACAAGTTTGACGTTGCGTCGGCGGGCACCGCACCTGGCGGCGACCTGAGCGGAGTGTCGGAGGTGCTCGGTGAGCGCGGCGTCAGCTTCACTCCCGGATCGCGGGCGCTCGACATTTCTATGGCGCCCGACCTTCTCGTCGTCGTATGCGAAGAAGGCTGTGCGGCCTGCCCGTATCTCCCTCGTGCGAGTCGGGTTGTCCGATGGCCCTTCGAAGACCCGGCGCACCCACCCGGGCCGAGGCTTGAGGCGCTCCGTGCAGTCGTCGCCGGTCTGGAGACTCGCGTGGTCGAGCTCCTCGGGGCGGCCGGGGAACGCTGATGCCGTCGGTTAGCGGCTCGGACGCCGGGTCGGCGAGCATCAGACACTCGACGATGAGAAGGGCATCAGACCATTGCCAAGCCGGGTGGAATGAGCTGCGAGTCGGGCGATGATCGTCGAGGGGTTCGAGATCATCGCCCGCCGCGAACGGAGCGGGAGCTTCAGTCAGGCCGACGCACGCGCGCGAGGTTCATGGCCGCCATCGCACCGAGCGATGAGAGGCCGAACGCACCGAGCAGCAACGTCAGGATCGAGTTGCCCTGAGGCAGCGCCGTGTCCGGCATGCTCGTCGCGGCCTCGATCGTCACGGTCGCAACCGGATCGGTCCAACCGTGGACGTCCACCTGGAGGTCCGCGGTTCCCGCGATTCCGGGATGGTCGGCGATGACCCCGTCCTCGTCCAGGGCGGGATCGTTCATCGCAGTGCCCGGCTCGCTGGAGGTCACGCCCACGATTTCCTGGCATGGCGGGACGATGTCGCCAAGGACCTCGGTGTTCATCTCAGTGGTTGTCTCGTAGGCATCGGTCGTGATCGTGCCTGCCGTCAAGGCCTCGCCGTGGAGACCGGTGAAGCCGTCGTTGGTGCAGATCAACATCGACACCCAGGACAGCACCTCGCCGTCATTGGCAGTGATCTCGAGGGTCTGTGACTCGCCCGGCTTCACAGGTCCGGGCCCAGTCACGACATCATGCACGCCATCGGCTCCGGTCAGAGCATCCACCAGCGGCATCAGGTTGCCGTTCTCGGCGATCTCTATCACGCCTTCGCTGGCGGCCGCGCCGATCTCGAACACGCTGACCGTCGGGTCATGGGTGATCAGTGCTGGAGGTGTGAATGGTTGGCCGCTCGTCTCATTGGTGATCGTGATGCGATATGTGGTACCGCTGCTGGCCACGGCGATCCCGGTGAGCAGCGTCACCATCGCCACGGATAGCGCGCCTGCGGCGAGGAGGCGCGTGAGTCGGTGAGGCATGGTCGTCTCCTGTGTGCTGGCGAAGCATGCCCATCATGGGCTCTTCGTGAGCTGCCGATGGCTGCACTACGCGTACCCAGACCGTGAAGGTTTCGTGACGCTCGCCGTCGGCGAGCATCCTCGGACTCATGCAGATCGCTGGTACGTGCGGAAGGCTTGCGTGGCCATGGTCGCGGCCAGGGACAGCCACGATCGACAGGCTCGCCAACCGCATGACGACGAATCCAACATTGGGGTCTGCAACCAGCGCCCCGCGACCCGCCTCCACCGCCCAGTTGACCGGAAGAACTGGGCTGCGGCCTCGATCCAGTCGGGAGCCAGTTCGAGGTGGTCGCCGCGCCCGACGGCGCGAGTAGGATTGATGGCATCTCGCTGATCCCGGTGCTACGGGAGACTGCGAGCCAGACGCCGGGGCGGTGGATTGCACATCGCTTCGGCGCT
>JBBJNX010000197.1:0-4797 GCA_037721115.1 Candidatus Limnocylindria bacterium | reverse complement strand
GGCTGTGTCGCTGCGCCGAGGAGTCGCGGCGCGGCCGCAGCAGCCACGAGCCGCTCGAGGAGGGCCGCGTAGCGCTCGTCGCGCAGCCGCTCGAGGAGGTTGTCGCGCGCCGCATTCCCGCGACGTGCGAGATCGTTCAGCAGCGGATCAATTGCGGGACGCAGGTCCATTGCCACCGAGGCGAGCCGCTCGATGAGCACGTCGAGATCGCGGACCTCGCCTAGTTGGCGCGCCAAGCCGCGAAGCTCCGAGTCGAGTGCGGCAGCCCATCGAGCGTCGAGCAGCGGCCCGAAGACGCGAAGGTGACTTCGCAGACGGCGAGTTCCCACGCGCGCCTGGTGCAGCGACTCGGCGTCTCCCATGCGCATCCCGGCGTCGTGGCGCACGATTCG
Organism: Candidatus Limnocylindria bacterium; assembly: GCA_037721115.1. Taxonomy (GTDB): domain Bacteria; phylum Chloroflexota; class Limnocylindria; order QHBO01; family QHBO01; genus JACDBZ01. The sequence goes on along the minus strand of JBBJNX010000197.1, from coordinate 4,405 downwards.
TTCCACGGCCTCGGTGAGCGCCGCCCGCACGGCCGCACCGGCGGGCTGGTCCGGCCCGATCTCCGGCGCGATCGCGTCGGCGGGTGCGGTGGCGGCCGGGCCAAGCGCGCGAACGACCTTGGGGATCGGTTCCGCATCGACCGCGCCGGCCGAGCGAAGCAGTCCCCCAATCCGCTGGAGGTTCCTGTCGTCCATCCCGTGCGACTCGAGCTCGAGCTCGCGAAATCTCGAGATTCGGCGGCCGTGCTCCATGACCGAGACGTCGTCATCGTCGAGCACCGCGACGGGGTGCCCATCCGGCCCGAGCAGCGACCAGATCTGACGGCGTGTTCGCAGCTGCGCGATCTCGATCAGGGGTTCTGTCCGCGCGTACGCTGTGACAAGATCGGCCGCCCGCGCCGGAACTCGGTCAGCGCGCCCCTTCATCTCGATCTCACGGCGGGCGAGGATGCCGTTGCCATCGGCCGCATCCGGATTGTCGGCCGGCAGCGGCAGCTTCAGCGTCCAGCGCGGACCGCCGGGCTCTCCGGTCCGGCGGCGCAGGGTCACCCCATGGCGGGCGAGGCGCAGATCCGCCGTATCCCAGTAGGTCGCCCAGAGATCCTGAGACTCGTCCTGTCGGACCTCGCTGACGACCGCGTCATCGGTGAGATCGGGAAGGGAGAACGCCCCGTCGATGGCGAGCTTGAGCTCGACTTCGTCCGTCCCATCGGTCATGTCGACTCCCGCGGGCGCTGCAGCTCCGCCTGGATGCTCAGCGGGGGGCCGTCGCCGTTGATGGGGCGCTGCGCTCGGAGCCACTGCCCATCGGCCGTCATCGTCCACGCACCGGCGCGATCCTTGAGGGAAAGATCCAGGATCTCCTCGAGCCTGACATTGATCCGGGGATCATCGACGCGGACGAGCGTCTCCACGCGTCGGTCGAGGTTGCGATGCATCATGTCGGCCGAGCCGATCCAGACCTCGGGGTTGCCGCCGTTCCCGAACCAGTACACCCGCGAGTGTTCGAGGTATCGGCCCAGGATGCTTCGCACTCGGATCGTGTCCGACAGCCCCGGGACGCCCGGGCGGAGGCCACAGATGGCACGCACCACGAGGTCGATCTCCACACCCGCGCGTGAGGCGTCATAGAGAGCATCGATGACCGCCTCATCAACGAGACTGTTGAGCTTCCACATGATGCGGCCCGGAGCCTCGAGCGTGGAACGTTGTCCCTCGCGTTCGATCATCTCGATCACGCGACGTCGCATGTTGATCGGCGCGACGATCAGTCGCTCGTACTCCGACCGGCGGCTGTACCCGGTCAGCAGGTTGAAGAGGTGGTTGACGTCCGCCGTGAGCGTCTCGTCGGCGGTGAGGAGGCCGAGGTCCTCGTACGTCCGTGCCGTTGTGGGGTTGTAGTTTCCGGTACCGATATGGACGTATCGGCGTATGCCGGCGCCCTCCTGGCGAACCACCAGGCACAGCTTGGCGTGGGTCTTCAGTCCGACCAGGCCGTAGACGACGTGGCAGCCGGCACGCTCGAGCATTCGTGCCCACACGATATTCGCCGGCTCGTCTCCGCGGGCCTTGATCTCGACCAGCACCACGACCTGTTTGCCGGCGGCCGCGGCGTCAACCAGCGCGTCGACGACCGGGCTGTCGCCGGAGGTGCGGTAGAGGGTCTGCTTGATGGCAAGGACCGATGGGTCGGCCGCCGCCGCCTCGATGAATGCCTGCACCGATGTGCTGAAGGAGTCGTATGGGTGGTGGACGAGCACGTCGTGCTCGACAAGGGCGCCGAAAATGTCCGCCGGATGTTCGTCGGACGCGGCGAGTGCCGCCGGAGTGACCGCCGCCAGGGGTGGATCCTTCAGGTCGGGGCGATCGAGCGCATACAGGTTCCACAGGTCGGCAAGTCCGAGCGGCGCGGGCAGCCGATACACTTCGCGCTCGGTCAGCTGTAGTTCGCGCATCAACAGCGAGAGGACCTGGGTCGACGTCCTGCGCTCGACCTCGAGCCGGACGGCAGGGCTGAAGCGGCGACTGCGAAGCCGGTCCTCGAGCGCTTCGAGCAGATCCTCGGCGTCGTCATCATCGATGTCGAGGTCGATCGAGCGCGTCACGCGGAAGCTAGACGACTCCAGGATCTTCATGCCGGGGAAGAGGGGCTCCAGGTTCGCCGCGATGACGTCCTCGAGAGGGACGAAGACCCGTGCGTCATCGGTCGGCGAGAGGAAGCGGGGCAGCAGCGGCGGCACCTTGATCCGTGCGAATCGGCGCTGTGCCTCGGCACTATCGGCCACGATCACCGCCAGGTTCAGGGACAGGTTGCTGATGTAGGGAAACGGGTGCCCGGGGTCGACGGCGAGCGGAGTCAGCACTGGGAACACGCGCTCATGGAAGATGGCGGTGAGCGTGGATCGCTGCGCATCGCTGAGTTGCCGCCAGCGCAGGACCGCCACGCCATCGCGCGCCAGTCGTCTGCGCAGCGAACCGCCGAATGCCCGGGCGTGCCGCTCGGTCAGGTCACCGACGCGCGAGCGGATCGACTCCAGCTGCTCGGCCGCCGTCATGCCGTCAGGGGATGGACTTCCGAACTGCGAGGCAGCCTGCTCCTGGAGCCCCGCCACGCGCACTCCGAAGAACTCGTCAAGATTGCCGGCCACGATGGCCGCGAATTTCACCCGCTCCAGCACCGGAGTCGAGGCCTCCTCGACGAGCTCGAGAATGCGCGCGTTGAACTCGAGCGTGGAGAGCTCACGATTGATGTAGGGGGCCGCACGATCCTCGAGGGAGGGCGCGGCGATGCGCCGGGGCGTTGCCATTCGAGGATGGATGCTGGTGGCCATAGGTCAAGGGATCGTAAAGCCGATCGGACGGAGGTGCGAATCAGCGCGAGACGCGGCTCGCTCGCCAGAGAGTGCGCAGACCAACCCGCTGGCCGTACATGAGCACCCCCGCGCTGTAGATGCGCGACGCAAGCAACATGGCGGCGATCAGGGTCACTGCCAGGATGGCGAGCGCCACCAGGATCTCTCCGATGCCGACCGAGGTGAGCAGCATCCTGGCGGGCATCAGGTACGGGCTGAAGAACGGGACGAACGAGAGCACGCCGACCCAGCCCGCATCGGGATCATTGAGGCCGGTGAACGAGGCGAAATAACCCGCCATCGACAGGAAGATGAGCGGCCCCACCGCCTGCTGGACGTCCTCGATACGGCTCACCATGGAGCCTGCCGCGGCGTACAGGGTCGAGTACAGGACGAAGCCGAGCAGGAAGAAGGCACCGAACGCGAGGAGCATCCAGGCGTTGAGATCGGGGAGGCTGATCGGCGACTGGCCGCCGATGCCCACTGATTGCGAGATCGGTGCGTTGGCGACAAAGCCGATGATGGCCGCGGCCACGATCGTGAGGTATTGCGTCAGTCCGGCGGCCCCGCTGCCGAGCACCTTGCCGGTCAATAGCTGCCGAGGCGTGGCAGCGGTGATGAGCAGCTCCATGACGCGCCCCGACTTCTCCTCGGCTACGCTCTGTGCCACCCAGTTGCCGTACGTCAGGATCGCCATGAAGGTCAGAATGACGAGGGCATAGGCCAGGATGAACGCGCCACCGAATTCGTCGGGGTCGGGTGCATCGGCCGGATCGACGGGCGTTGCGGTGAAGGTCGGTGGCTCGAAGATCGCCGCCGCCTCCTGCTGCCCGATGCCCGACCGCTCGAGCCGGTCACTGACTGCGAGCGCGGTGGCCGCCCCGGTGACCAACAGTCGCATCTGATTGGTTGGACTGGCGCTGCCCAGGTATTCGAAGGCGAGCTCACCCGCTCCATCACGGGTGATCGTCAGCAGCGCGTCCAGCTCGCCGTCACGCACCGCCTGGGCGGCAGCGCCAGGATCGTCTGCCCGGGACACCCGCGCCCGATTCTCGATGCCCGCTTCCACCGGCTCGGCGTCCGGATCGGCGCTGACCACCAGAGCCGTCTGGATCGCGAGCACCGGGTCACTCGTCAGGTTGTCCGCCTGGACGTCGACCGCGATCTGGGCCGGATCTGCGGCGCCGACGGCAGCCAGGATGGTCGGGATCAACGTCACGGCGGCGATCGAAAGCGCGAGGAGCACGGTAGTGATCACGAACGCGCGCCCGCGGACGCGGACGAGGTACTCCCTGCGCGCGACATGCAACGCATTCGGGAAGAGGCCGCTCATGATGAGCCGCCCCGGGTCGACGTTGCCAGGAACTCTTCGGATTCGTCCACCGCGCGGCGACCAACGTGCTCCACGAAGATGTCCTCGAGGCTCGGCTCCGCAATCTCGAAACGCGTCACCCGCTCGTCACGATCGAACGCGGCGCGCAGGATCGTGACCGGGTCGCGGTCGGCCGGAACGTGCAGCTCGACATAGTCCTCGCGCTGGGTGATCAGCTCGA
>JBBJNX010000196.1:0-4801 GCA_037721115.1 Candidatus Limnocylindria bacterium | reverse complement strand
GACACCTGATTCCGTTCGCGGCGTACTACGACCCCGCCAAGTACGACCCTCGCCCGGTCGGGACCTATATCGTCACGCCGCCCTCGTCACTCGAGATGATGCGCGAGCACAACCGCTCCTCGATCAGCAACACGTCCGTTCACGAGGCGTACCCCGGACACCATCTCCAGCTCAGCGCGGCCATCACCAACCCGAGCCTTGTCCGTCTCTTCTCCGGCGCTCCGGAGTTCGCCGAAGGGTGGGCCTTCTACTGCGAGCGAATGATGAAGGAGCACGGGTTCGACGCCACGCCGAAGGGCTGGTACATCGTTCACACCGACGCGATCTGGCGCGCGACACGGATCATTCTCGACGTGCAGTTGCACCGCGGCCTGATCGGTTTCGACGATGCCGTGGATCGCCTTGTCGCCGAAACCGGATTCGAGCGACCGGCCGCCCTGGCCGAGGTCAAGCGCTACACATCCACGCCGACGTACCAGCTCTCTTACCTGTTCGGGCGCCACATGATCGAGAAGCTCAAGGCCGATGTGCAGGCGCGCGAGGGCGCCAACTTCGAGCTGCGGCGCTTCCACGACACCCTCATCTATGGCGGCACCATGCCGGTCAGCTACGCACGACGCCTGTTCGAGCTAAACGGCCGATGAGAATCCTTGTCCCGTTGATCGGGCTGACCCTCGTGCTGGCCGCCTGCGGCACTGACTCGACCGCGACGCCGACGCCAGCAGCCGTCTGCCCGAGCGAGCCGCCGACATCGGTATCCGCGCAGGCCACGCTGGAAGATGTCGAGCGCGCAACCCTGCAGATCGGCGGGGCGGTGGAGGGAGAGCTGGTCATGGAGCTCTATGGCGACCAAGCGCCGATCGCGACTGCCAGCTTCGTGTCCCTGGCTCGTTGCGGCTTCTATGACGGCGTGACATTCCATCGGGTCATCCCAGGCTTCGTCATCCAGGCCGGCGACCCTGGAACCAGGGATAACCGAGGCGATTTCCAGGGCCTTGGGACAGGAGGGCCGGACTACGAGTTCGAGATCGAGCCGCCGGCCGACGGGCTGCGCTACGACCCGTACGTGGTCGCCATGGCGAACGACACGCGGACGAACGGGAGCCAATTCTTCATCGACCTCGTCGACCTCGATGAGCAGCTTCGCGCCGTGGGCGTGTACACGATCTTCGGGAAGGTCATCGAGGGCACCGACGTGGTCGATGCCATCGCCCAGGTCCCGGTGAGCGGGACCGATCTCCCGCTCACGCCAGTGATCATCGAGTCGGTCACGATCTCCGGCGGCGCCGAGGCATCTCCTGCTGGGTGAGTAACGTGAAGTCGCCCGCGGCACTGAACCACTTTGCAAGGTAAAGGAATCTAAACCTCTAAAGCCTTGTCTCTGGAGCACCGGCGGGCTATCCTGATCGTGCTGTTCGCACAGCGATTCACTACTGGTCGCAAGGCCATGGGTAGGTTAGGGTTAGGGTAGTGCGGGAAACCGTGCGTGAAAGATGCCCTTGCGGTTAGCGAATCCGGCAGCAATGAAGGCCCCCGCTTCGGCGGGGGCCTTCGACTATGCCTGGCAGGACAGGACGCACATCGATAGCCGCGTGTACCATGCTCGCGGCCCACGATCGGCCCCTCTACCCAACAGACCGCGCGCCGGTAGCTCAGTGGATAGAGCGTCGGCCTCCGGAGCCGAAGGTCGCAGGTTCGAATCCTGTCCGGCGCGCCAGATCGTCCTGAAGCTCGGGGTTCTCGGGGGAGTCCATGCCTGGAGCACCGCCATCGCGTGCTGGTGGCCGGTGCACGGGTCGGAGATCGTGGGTCCTGACAAAGCCGAGCACGGCGCACGGCGCACGGCGCACGGCGCACGGCGCACGGCGCACGGCGCATGGCGCACGGCGCATGGCGCACGGCGCATGGCGCATGACGATGCTCCCGATCCGATGCCCATCTATCGGGCAGTCCCGCGCGCAACAAGCAGGTCATGCGCCGCCCAGCCCCGATGGATGGAGCATCGGCGCACGTGACGCCGCATCCGTATGTCGCAGTGCCCGATCTATCGGCAGTGGCGACCAAGAGCACGTGGCATCATCGGCGCATGCAGGAGATCAGCGGGCCGGCACAGCTGCGCCGTCGCGACCGGGCCGCACGGGAGGCGGACGAGGAACGGCTCAGTCCATCGGCGACTCGTTCCGCGGCGTCGAGGGGCCGGCAACATCCCGAGGAGCGGGACGAGTTCAGGACCGCGTTCGAGCGGGATCGGGATCGGATCATCCATTCGAAGGCCTTCCGACGACTGAAGCACAAGACGCAGGTCTTTCTCAACCCCGAGGGTGATCATTTCGTCACGCGCCTGACGCATACCATGCAGGTCACCCAGGTTGCGCGGGCGCTGGCGAGCGCGCTCAGCCTGAACGAGCCGCTGGCCGAGGCGATCGCCCTCGGACACGACGTCGGCCACTCACCATTCGGCCACACCGGCGAGGATGCGCTCAGTCCCTATTTCATGCCCGACGAGTGGCATCACGCGGCGCAGAGCGTCCGGGTATACGAAGTCCTGGAGAACGCGAACCTGAGCTGGGAGGTGCGCGACGGCATCCGCGCACACTCCTGGAAGATCGACCCGCCACCGGCCACCCCGGAGGCCCACTGCGTCAGATTCGCCGATCGGATCGCCTACCTCGCCCATGACGCGCTCGATGCGCTCCGCGCCGGCACCCTGCGCCGCGAGGCGTTCCCGGCGTCAGTACTCGAGCGATTCGGAGAGCCGGGCAGAGCCTGGGTCAACACGATGATCAACGCGGTCATCGACGAGTCGCTCCACGCCGGAGCGGTGCGCATGGACGGCGACACGCTCGCAGTCATGAACCTGCTTCGCGATTTCATGTTCGAGCACGTCTACCAATCGGCCGAGCAGCTCCGCCAGCAGCGCCGTGCGGTGGCGGTCATCCGTGACCTGATGGACTGGCATCTCGAGCATCCTGAGGAGATCCCCGACACCTATCGCCAGGACGAGGCGTCAGCGCAGACGCAGGCGGCCGACTACATCGCCGGCATGACGGACCGATACGCCCTCGCCACTCATGACCGCCTGTTCCGTCCGACACTGAGCCTCTAGCGGTAGACGCGCAGGGCGCCCGGACGAACCTCTAAGGTCACAGGCGTCAGCCCGATGCTGACGCCGTCGGCATGGGCGGGCAGGGGGCGTCGGACGCCTTCGATGGTGACCCGCTTTGCGCGGTAGTGGCCGATACGCGGTTCCCGCCGCTCCTTGCGACGCGCAATGGCCAGGAAGTGGCGGATGACATCGATGCGGGTCATGCCGTGGAAGACCGCCACCTCGAACATGCCATCGGTCGGATCCGCGTCGGCGGACAGTGCGAATCCCGCGCCGTGGTACGGCCCATTGCTCACCGTGACCGCCGGACTGCCGGTCCGATAGGCCACGCCGTCAAGCGTGATTCGCATCGGCGTCTTGCGCAGCCGCAGCCCTCGAAGGAACCCGCGCATGGCGCGCCACCATCCTCGGCGCTCCGCGAGCTCGATGGCCAGGAACCCGACCGCGGCGACGCCGATCCCTGCCGCCTCGAAGAACGGGCGGCCTCCATCACCATCACGCACCACCCAGCCGGCGTCCATGTGAGTGGCATGACCCGTGGCAATGACGTCGAGCGCCTCCTCGAGCGTGGTCGGAATCCCGAAGCCGCGCGCCATGTTGTTGTAGCTGCCCATGGCCAGGATGCCGAGTGTGGCCGCTTCGTGGCCGACCAGCGCCGTTGCCGCGACGCTCACCGTCCCATCGCCGCCGGCCACCACCACGTCCTGCCCGGTGTCGGCGCCGTGGATCGCCAGCTCGGCCAGGTCGTCGCCCTCGGCCAGTTCCCGGTGACTGACCTCGAGCCCGCGTTCGGTGAGCGCGTCCCGGAGCGCATCGGCGGTGAGCAGCGCGACATCGTCGCTCAATCCGGGGCCTGAGCCAGGCTTTCCGCCGGACACCGGGTTAACCAGGAGCAGAATTGGTCGTCGCGTCACTCGTTGCCTCGTTGATAGTGTTCACAGAACCGCGTCGCCACAATCGAGCACGATGCGATGGGCAGCGTTCGCCGCTGGACGCCGGGCGATCACACGCAAGTTCATGGCCGGACGATCCCGAAGCGGTCGAACTCGCCGCTCGGCGGACCCCGGCGTGCCTCGACCGACTCGACCCTTGCTCCCGGCGGGCCGGCGTGCAGCAGTCGTTCGAGCTCTGTCAGCGCGGCAGCTTCGCCCTCCGCGACGACATCGAACGATCGCTCGTCGTCGTCATTCATGACCCATCCGACCACGCCAAGCCGATCAGCCTGTCGACGCAACCACCACCGGAAGCCGACTCCCTGGACGCGGCCCACGACCCGCGCCGTCAGCCGCTTCCCGCTCATCGATCCCGCGGCCCCGTCAGCATCGGCCAGGCGAGCATGGCAGCCTCGAGCGCAACCTTCGGCGCGGCGGAGTGACTCAAACCTCCGTGAATTTGTTCGAGGAGCGCGGCCATCCGGACGAGCGGCGCTGGACCGATGCGCCCGGCGACCGCGCCGAGCTCTGGCGCCAGCTCTCGGCTCGGAGCCAGGTCCGCGCGACCGACCGCCGCCACGAGGAGATCGCGGGTCAGCGAGAGCCAGACCTCGACAAGCCACGTCGCGGCTCGGCGCTGCACCGCGGCCGGCGTTCGCGCATCCTCGTCCACCTGTACCCCCACCTGGGCCGCGGCGGCCGGCATGAATCGCGCCGTCTCATCGAGCAGATCGCGGACGGACCCGAAACGGTCGGCGCGCCC
>JBBJNX010000195.1:0-4810 GCA_037721115.1 Candidatus Limnocylindria bacterium | reverse complement strand
GTTCTGACGAACAACCCTGATCGGCGACGCACGACCAGCCTGATAGCCGCGGCGCTATTCGTGGCTGCCGTCGTGGCAATATTCGCCGTCGCGGCAAGCGGCGCCCTGTCGGCCTGGACGCGGCAGGCTGACATCGCGGAGCGTGGCGCGCAGGTCATGCCGTTCGACCTGGAGCGGACGACCCATATCTTCGATCCTCGCGACGATGGCGGAGTCCAATCGGTGGTCGCCGACGATCCGTCCGACGCCGAGCAGATCGGGTTGATCAGATCGCATCTGCAGGAGGAGGCCGACAAGTTTCGGCGCGGCGACTTCGGGGACCCGGCCACCATCCATGGCGACGCCATGCCTGGTCTCGAAGCTCTGCGTGCCGGATTTGGGCGCATCGATGTGCGCTACGGCGAATTGCCGGACGGGGGGCAGATCCTCTACACGACCACCGACCCGACCCTGGTCACGGCGCTCGATGACTGGTTTGCTGCGCAGCTCAGTGACCATGGATCGGATGCCACGGATCACGCGTCGTAGGTGACGGACTTCGCCGTGGCTTCCTAACTGCGGCCCAAGCGTCCAGGCCGTGTCGGGACGCCGCGCTGACGATTCGCGCGCCTCCAAGCATAGGGACCGGGGGTATGGTATGGTTCCACGACAGCTACAGGTGATGAGAGCAGATGGCCGGATACAGCATGACCCGCGACGAGCATCTCAACCGGTTGCGCCGGATTGAAGGACAGGTTCGCGGCCTCCAGCGGATGGTGAGCAAGGACAAGTACTGCATCGACATCCTCACCCAGGTCTCTTCGGTGAAGAGCGCACTGCAGGGCGTCGCCGTCGGTCTCCTCGACGAGCACATGCGCCACTGCGTCATGGAAGCCGCCGCCAAGGGCGACGACTCGAAGGTCAGCGAGGCCACCGCCGCTATCGATCGCCTCCTGCGCTCATGAGCCCGAGAGCTTCCCTATGACCACCACGCCACTCGATGGACCACTCCAGATCCTGTCCCTCGATGTCGAAGGCATGACCTGCGCGTCGTGCGTCAATCGCATCGAGCGCCACCTGAACAAGGTCGACGGCGTCGCCGAGGCTTCGGTCAACCTGGCGACTGAACGCGCCAAGGTCAGCTATGACGCCTCCCGGGTCGGCGTTGACGAGCTTGTCGTCGCCGTCGAGCGTGCCGGCTACAACGTCCGTCCCCAGTCAGTCGGGCCACCCGCGTCGACCCCAGCGGCAGCTATCACGCCGGGCGAGGTGGTGCTGCCGATCGAGGGCATGACGTGTGCCTCGTGCGTGAACCGCATCGAGCGCTTCGTCACCAAGGTCGAGGGCGTCGCGCGGGTCAGTGTCAACCTCGCCACCGAGAAGGCGAGTATCAGCTTCGATCCGGCCGCCACCTCGGTCGAGGAACTGCGCGGTGCCGTGCGCGCCGCCGGCTACGAAGTTCGCGATGAGCCCGCGGCTGTGGCGGCCTCATCGGTAACAACCCAGGCCGATGCGCATGACGCCGTCCGAGAGCGCGAGATCGCCGACCTGCGCCGTAAGTCTCTCGTCAGCATCGGCGTTGGACTTGTGATGATGGCCTTCATGTACCTGCCGCTGGGGCTGGACATGCTGCTGATCGCGCCGCTGCTGCTGATCGCCGCTGCCATCGTTCAGTTCTGGGCCGGTGCCGTCTTCTACCGCGCGACGTGGGCCGCCGCCCGACATGGCGCCACCAATATGAACACGCTCGTCGCGGTGGGGACCAGCGTCGCCTTTGGATACAGCGCCTTCGTGACGCTGTGGCCCACGCTGGCCACCGAATGGGGCTTCCCGTACTTCCTGTATTACGAGACGGCAGTGATCATCATCGGGCTGATCCTGATGGGCCGCTGGCTGGAGGCGAGGGCCAAGAAGCAGACGGCCGGCGCCATCAAGGCGCTGATGGGCCTGCAGGCCAAGACGGCCCGCGTCCTGCGCAACGGAGCGGAGATGGACGTGCCGATCGAGCAGGTGATCGTTGGTGATCTGGTTCGGGTCCGCCCAGGCGAGAAGGTCCCCGTGGACGGGATCATCGCCGAGGGCCGCTCCGCGCTCGACGAGAGCATGCTGACCGGAGAGAGCCTGCCAGTCGAGAAGGCGGTCAACGACGAGGTCATCGGCGCCACGCTGAACAAGACCGGCTCCTTCGTCTTCCGCGCCACGAAGGTCGGCGCCGATACCGCGCTTGCCCAGATCGTTCGACTCGTCGAGGAGGCGCAGGGCTCGAAGGCGCCGCTGCAGCGGATGGCCGACCAGGTGGCCGGCGTGTTCGTGCCGATCGTGCTGGTCGTCGCCGCCGTGACCGCCGCCGGCTGGTTCATCTTCGGCCCGAGCCCGGTGTTTGCGGTGACGGTCGCCATCGCCGTGCTCATCATCGCCTGCCCCTGCGCATTGGGGCTCGCGACACCGACCGCAATCATGGTCGGCACCGGGAAGGCCGCCGAGTACGGCATCCTCGTTCGCGGTGGCGAGGCGCTCGAGCAGACACGCCGCATCAACGCAGTCGTTCTCGACAAGACCGGGACGCTCACGCGCGGACGCCCGGCAGTGACCCGCATCGTTCCGGTTGGCGGCGCAACCGAGGAGGACCTGCTTCGTCTGGCCGCCGCGGCCGAGGTCGGTTCCGAGCATCCGCTCGGCGAGGCGATCGTTCTGCGCGCTCGCGAGCTCGAGTTGAGTGTCCCGGACGCGGAGGATTTCAGCGCCGTTCCCGGCAAGGGAATCCGAGCCACCATCGATGGTCGGGCCGTGACCGTCGGCAACCGTGCCCTGCTCGAGGTCGAGGGGATTGACATCGGCGAGCTGTCAGCGATTGCCGATGAGCTCGCGCGCGAGGGTGCGACGCCGATGTTCGTCGCCGTCGGGGGCACGCTGCTGGGAACCATCGCCGTCGCCGACACGCTAAAGGGCGAGTCGCGTCAGGCCGTTGCCGAGCTGGAAGCCCTCGGGCTCGAGGTCTGGATGCTGACCGGTGACAACCAGCTCACGGCAGAGGCCATGGCGCGCCAGGCGGGCATCGTGCGCGTCCTGGCCGAGGTCCAACCCGATCAGAAGGCGGATAAGGTCCGCGAGCTGCAAGGCGACGGAAAGATCGTGGCGATGGTGGGCGACGGCATCAACGACGCACCGGCGCTGGCGCAGGCCGATCTCGGCATCGCCATCGGCACCGGCACGGACGTGGCCATGGCCGCCTCCGACATCACCCTCATCGGCGGCGACCTGCGTACCATCGTCACTGCCATCGCGCTGTCGCGCAAGACCGTCGGCGTCATCAAGCAGGGCCTGTTCTGGGCCTTCGGCTACAACGTCCTGCTGATCCCGGTCGCCATGGGCCTGCTGTATCCGTTCTTCGGCATCCTGTTGAACCCGGTGATTGCCGCGGCTGCCATGGCGATGAGCAGCGTGAGCGTCGTCACCAACGCACTTCGGCTGCGCTCGTTCCGGGCGCCAGAGAGCCCGGCGCAGATCCTCAATCCGCCGCTTGGGGAGCGAATCCGCGAATACGGCTATCTGGCCGGCATCGCAGTGGTCGCGGTCGTCGTCGGCGGCGCCGCGCTGTTCTTCGCTAATCCGGCGCACCAAACGCCGCAGCCGATGCCCGACCACGGCGAGATGGGGTCCACCCGCGCCTTTGATGCCGTGACCAGCAGTCTGCTGGTCACCGACCGCAGCGACTGACGAAGGAGACCCATTCATGGCACAGCAGATGGCCTCAGACCCCGTATGCGGGATGCAGGTGGAACCTGCGCAGGCCGAGGCCAAGGGCCTGGCGGCCGAGCACAACGGCCAGACCTACTACTTCTGTGGTAAGGGCTGCATGCTGGACTTCAAGGATGATCCGGAGCCGTACTTCGCCCCCGACTACAAGCCGTCGATGTAGGTGATGGAGGACGTACCCACCGCCTCTCTGCGCCTCAAGGTGTGGACGACGGGGCCCTGCAATTACGCGGGGACCTGAGCATGACGATCACCACCACGCGGATGGCGATGCGATCTGCCCGGTGTGCGAGATGAAGGTCAGCTCGGCCACGTCGCCCAGCCGGGAGTACGAAGGCAAAACCTACTACTTCTGCAACGAGTCGTGCGCGCGCGCTTTCGACCAGGAGCCGGCTGAGTACGCGATCGCCTGATGTACGTCGCTGCGGCGGTCTCAAGCGTCAGTGGCGTTTGGCCGCCGCACCGAGCACGTCGAGCTCTGCTGGCGCAGATAGAGACGCTAGTCGGGCGCGTTTGCTGGGTTGCCCTAATCGGAAGAGGTCGCAAGGAGTTTCAGATTGGTCCGCACACGATTGACCTTCTTCGCCCTGCCCCTCGTCCTGCTGGTGGCGGCTTGCTCCGGCGCCGATGGTGCTGGTGAGGACGACACCGACGCGCGCACGATCGCAGTCAGCATGACAGACGAGCTGCGATTTAATCCGGACGAGATCTTGGTCACAGCAGGGGAGACGGTGCGCTTCGAGATCACCAATGACGGCCAAGCGGTCCACGAGTTTCTGATTGGCGACGAGTCTGCCCAAGACGAGTTCGCCGAGGAGATGGCCGCCAACGGGATGGATCACGACTCTGATGCCGGCGTCAGCGTGGAGCCAGGTCAGACCGAGACGTTCGAGTACACGTTTGCCGAGGCGGGAACCGGACTGCTGGCGGGCTGTCACGAGCCCGGACACTATGACGCTGGAATGATCGCAACCTTCACGGTCACGGAGTGAGGCGGCGCATTCCATGGCTCACGGGATTTACTTGGTACCGCAGCCGCAGCAATGCTTCTCGCAGCAGCAGTCATCACAGCGCA
>JBBJNX010000194.1:0-4817 GCA_037721115.1 Candidatus Limnocylindria bacterium | reverse complement strand
TTCGGTGACGCCAAGCCCTCGGTCGCCGCTCTCGTCGCAGGTGTGAAGCAAGCCTACCGCGCGTCAGTGGGGCTGGTGAGGACCCGCGATGACCTCGAGCGACTCGCTGACGGCACGCAGCTGCTCATCGGTCAGGAGGCTGGTGAAGTGCTCACGAATGCCGCGCAGGTGAATCCGCGCCGCGTTGCGGACGCGCGCGTGGCCGTCATCCGTCAGCGAGGCGTGCACCACCCGGTTGTCTGCCGTGCTGCGCTCACGAGCCACCAGCCGGCGCTCGACCAGCCGATCCACCACGCGCGTCAGGCTGCTGGGTGAGAGCATCGCGCGCTGCGCCAAGCCGCTCATCTTCAGCTTCCCGTTCGGCGCCCGCGCCAGCCGTACCAGGACGTCGTAGTCTCCCAGGCTGATGTCGCAGCGGTCCCGCATCTCGGCATCCAGCTGCCTGGTGATCTTGTCGTGGGCATGCAGCAACGCTTGCCAGGCTGCCAGCTCCAGATCGCTCAGCCGGGTCACAGTCGAGCCGCCAATCTGACCGCGAAGCCGATCAGGACCAGTCCACTGATGCGCGTCAGCACCGGCGCGATGGCATCCCACCGTCCCGGCTGCAGCGTCGAGGCCAGGATCGCGTAGGTGGAGAACCAGGACACCACGATCGTGGCGAAGATGGCGCCCAGCACCAGCGCCTGGAGCGTCGCGTCGCCGGCGGGATCGATGAATTGCGGCATCATGCTCGTGTAGAAGATGACCTGGCCGGGATGGAGCAGGTTGCTGATCAGCCCGATGCGGAATGGCTCGCTCCATGATCGCTGCGGCGCGCGCGCTTCGTCGCCCACCGCCGCCAGCCGCGGTGCCGGCGTCAGCAGGGTTCGGATGCCGATCCATACCAGGTAGCCCGCGCCGAGCCAGCGGATGATGCCCAGGAGGTCCGGTGACGCGCTCAACAGGGTCGCCAGTCCGGCGGCCGCCGCCAGCGCCCACGCCGCGGAACCGGCCGCGATGCCGAGGGCGCTGAGCACGCCGGCCCGACGACCGCCTCGCAGCACGCTGCGGGTGACCAGCATCAGGTCCGGCCCCGGGGTCAGGATGATGAGGGCGGCGACGCCGGCGAATGGGAGCAGTGTCTCCATCCGCTCAGACCGCGACCGCGGTCAGGCGGGACTCGGGCGTGACCAGCTCGATCCAGCGGTCGAACGCCGACAGCAGCTCCCGCAGGCGCCGCTCGACGGCAGGGTCGGTGAGCGCGCCGCCCGCATCGAAGGCCGTCTCGCCGTACGGGACGAAGAGCATGGGCTGCGGCATGACGAGCGCCCCGGCGGCGGTCAGCGCATGTCGCAGCTCCTTCTGCGCGTATCGCGTTCCCCACGGACCGGTCGTCGCGCCCAGGATCGCCACCGGCTTGTCGGCCAGCGCGGCCGCCTCATCCGGCCGTGAGAGCCAGTCGACGGCATTCTTCATCACGCCCGGGATCGATTGGTTGTACTCCGGGGTGGCAATGAGGACGCCCGCCGCACCTGTGATCAGCGCGCGCAGGTCCTGGACGGCGCGCGGGCCCAGGGGCGATGCCGCCTCGAGATCCTCGTCGAAGAGCGGCACGTTGCGCAGATCGTCGAAAACTACGAGGTCCAGCTTGGGCGGCGCGACGGTCCGCGCCGCGGCGATCAGGCGACGGTTGAGCGACCCGGCTCGCAGGCTGCCGCAGAAGGCCGCGATCATGTTCGTCATGGTGAGATATCCTTCGCATTAGAATAGTTCCGATGCGAAGGATATAGCGAAGCGAACAGCCGGTCAAGGGGCTGCGGATGCCCTCAGAGCCAGCCGCGCTCGCGGGCCAGGCGCGCGGCCGCGACCCGTTTGGTGGCGACGAGCTTGCCGATCGCCTCGGACAGGCAGTTCCGCACCGTGACGTCCGACAGGTGGAGCCGCGTATCGGTGGACTCGTTGGGCTCCCCGTACGCGTCGATGTCGAACAGAAACTTCTCGCAGTAGGGAGTTGCGCGTCCCATGGTGTAGCCGACCAAGCTCTGTGCGTAGGTCTCACGGGCATCGGCGACGGTTCGCTTGCCGGTGATGATCTCGTGCATCAGGTTGAGTGTCAGCAGGTTTGCGGCTTCCGAGTCGCAGCGCGCCGCCGCCTCACCGGCCGTTCGATCGACCAGGCAGCTGCCATCGTATTCGCCCAGGGCGGAGAACATCTCGACCGGCACGCGGTAATCGATGAATTGCGTGAGGAAGTCCCTGTGCGGTGAAGGGAAGTCGTGGAGCACGACGTCGCTCGTCAACTCGGTCCGCTTCCATGGACCGTTGTGATACCAGAACAGCTTCGTCGGCGTCGCTTCGTTTGGAAGGGCCGTAATGTTCGATCAGTCCGCGAGCACCGTGCTGCGGTGCATCGGGCCAGGTCGCAATGATCCGCTCCTGGGCCACCTCTTCGGCGATCGCGAGCGACGGGACGAAGAGTGCCGCGATACCCCGCATCGAGCGGTGGTATCGAGCCACGAGCTCGCCGAAGGCTGCCTCGTCATGTTCGCGCAGCCGATCGAGCAGGCCGGCATCAGGATCGGTTCGCTGGCCGTCCTCTGGCGGCGGTAGGACGTCCGATCTCGCCACGATGTTCGTCATTCCTTCAAGACACAGGTAGGGCCCGAGCGTACGACACCGCGCTCCAGCCGACCGCCATCCATTTCAGGCCCTGGGCGTGCCGCGAGGACTGAAGGCTCGCATAAGATCGTTACCGGATCGGCGTGGTGCCTCGATCACCCCCAGGGCTACCCGACAGTGGGGTCACGGTCATCGTCACCACTCCGGCCAGGATCGCGACGGTGCCGGCGATCGCGGCAAGGTGGACAGTTAACGGAAACGGCCAGAACATCGTAGCCCCCACCGCGAGAAGACCGCCTGCGAGAGTCGTGAGAGCCGGCCACGGCAGCCGGCGCAGAACTATGAGCACCACGATTGCAGGGGCCCAATAGGCGACCTGGCTGATTGGACCAAGCTCCCGAATGGCTTCTGCTGCTGACGGGAGTGCGCCGATTTCGGGCACGAGCGCTGGCAGGAACATGGCCACGCAATGAGCGACGAGCGCAGCCACCACCAGCACTCCCAGTACAGACTCGACACCGGTGAGCCTCACCCAATCCGCCAGCGGGCGCCCGAGCCGAAGGCGGACAGCAATGCCCACAGTCATCAGCCCGATCAGGAACGCCCAGTACCACCATTCGACCAATTAGGTCTCCTCGGCGCGCCTCACCCGGCGCCAGCAAATCGAACGCTGGCCCGAGCATACTCCGTGACGGGATGAGCTTCGCTAGCGCATGGGTCCGCGCGCCGCCGGCGACCTCTCGCTCAGCGGCCGCCCCCTGGTCCCACCGCGGTGACCGAGTAGATCGCCGTCGAGCCGCTGACCTCGTTTGCCATCACCAGTAGCGGCTCACCGTTCGGGCTCTGATGCGCGGGGATGAAGGTCAGCCCCTCGGGACCCAGGTCGCCGGCAGTGCCTGCCTCCACGTCACCGTCGAAGTCACGCGGGTTGATGTACTGCACGAAGCTGGGTGCCCGCGGATTCGTGACGTCGTAGACCATGACCCCACCGATGCGTTCGAGCCCGATGAACGCGAACGTCCTCCCGCGGACCTCCCCGACGGCGACTCCCTCCGGCTCCGGCCCCTTGTTGTCGCTTCGGTTATCGAACGTATCGTTCTCATCGTTGTTCGCGTTGAAGTCGTCGGGGAGCTGGCCGGCCGTGATCTGCTCGAAGTCGTCATCCGAATCGAACACGAGCGTTCCATCGGCGGACCAGATCGAGAAGGATCGTGCGCCGAAGGCGTAAAGCTCCTCGAAGACTCCGTCGCCATCGGTGTCGCCGTTGGCGGTCGTGACGGTCAGGCGCCCGAGCTGGTCCTCATCGGCCGTGCCCTCGGAGAAGATTGCCGGACCCAGGTCGAGATCCTCGACGCGAGCCTCCTCGCTGTACGCGGCGTAATCGCGCGCGTCGCCCTCGTTGGCGGTGATGATGTAGCCCTGCCCACGGGACCGATACGCTGTGATGCCATCTGGCATGTACATGCCCAGCACCGGCCAGGTCTCGATGGCGATGGCCCCGTCGCGGTCGCTCGGATCGAGCCCATTGCCCGCCAGCGAGTGGTCCTTGAAGCCGAGCGCCACGAGCTCGCTCACGGTACCTGTGCGGACGTCGATGATCGCAAGCGCGTTGTTCTCCTGGAGGGTCACCCATGCCGTGCGCCCGTCGTGGCTCAGCGCGATGTACTCCGGCTCGAGGTCCTGCGCCACGCTGGCACCGGGTCCGAAGATGCGGATATCGGGGTCGAGCTCGCGGTGGCGAGGTGCGCCCTCGTTGAAGTCGGTGAAGTTCACCGCTCGAACCTCAGAGACCGCCAGATCGCCCGCCCTGCGGCTGAGCTCGATGATGCTGACTGACCCCTCGGGGTCCACGGAGTAATCGTCGTTCGGCTCTCCCTCGTTGGCGACGATGACGCGCTTGCCATCGGGCGTGAAGGTGAGCATGTCGGGCAGGGCGCCGACGATCGCGGTGGCCAGGACGGTGCCGTCGGCATCGGTAAAGACGACGGTGCCCGGATCGGTCTTCACCTGTGCCTCCACCGCGATGGCGACCACGCCTCCATCCACGTCCACGGAGTTCGCGAAGGCTCCGAAGGCGGCCACGTCGATCGGATCGAGTGCCACCGGATGGGTGGGATCGCTCGCGTCCAGGACGTCAATCCGCGCGGCGGCGGCATTGACCACGAAGAGGCGCTGGGTCTCCGGGTCGTGCGCGACGATCTCGGCGGCGCTGCCATCGA
>JBBJNX010000193.1:0-4829 GCA_037721115.1 Candidatus Limnocylindria bacterium | reverse complement strand
GTGACATCTCCAGCAGTCTAATGTCTCGCGCCGGATGCCTTGACCGTTGCGCGCCGCCTGTCGTCCAGCGGCCGCGCTGATCGGCCCGGTCTGGCGCGCATATACGTATATATTCAGCCCTTCAGAATGTCGTTCAGCATATCGGCGAGAGCGCGGGCCGGCGGCTACCAAGCTATGGATCAGGCGCGCGGATCGGTCCGGCGCGGCGCAGACCGGCGTTTTCCTGACGGGCCCATCCCGCCGACGCCGCCGTAATCGACCTTCAGCTGGACGGGATCCGAGCCAAAGAGCGCGTTGAGACCCCAGTCGAGCGCCACGCGCGCCTTGCCACCGATTCCCGGAACCCGGCTCCAGTAATAGCCCCGCCACATGAACCAGGCAAGCAGGCCGCGGATCTTGATCCCGAACACGACGCCGACGCCGGTGTGGTGACCGATGCTGGCCAGGGTCCCGATGGTGCGATAGCGGAAAGGCTCCACCAGCTGCGGTTGTCCATCGATGCTGGCCATGACGTTGCGCGCCAGCCGTTTCGCCTCGCGAACCGCGTTCTGCGCGGTCGGGGCGTGGTGCCCACCATCGGTCTGTACATCAGGAATGAGCGCGCAGTCGCCGATCGCCCACACGCCGGCGCGGCTCGTCTGCATGGTGGCCTTCGTGATCGCGCGCCCCGCCTGGTCGACATCGATGCCCGACGCTCGCACCACCGGCGAGGGCTGGACGCCCCCGGTCCAGATGATCGTCCTGGATGGGATGACCTCTCCATCGCCGATGACCACCGCGTCCTCGCGGACCTCCTTCATCGGCGTACCAAGGTGGATCTCATAGCCACGTTTGCGCAGACTCTTGCCCGCGTATTCGCCCATCTCCGCCGGCATCTCCGGCAGGACGCGGTCCTTGAGCTCGACGATGTGCCCCCGCGCCTCGTTCGGTCCGATCTTGGGGTAGAAGCGGCGCCGGACGCGGCGGATGAAATCCTCGATCTCGCCGGCTGTTTCGACCCCGCTGAATCCCGCGCCGCCGACCACGAAGGTGAGCTGTGCCTGCCGTTCGTCCGCATCGGTCTCGAGCTCGGCTCGCTCGAGCATCTCGATGATCCGATTGCGGAGCGCGAAGGCATCGGCAAGGGTCTTCATGCCGACCGCGTACTCGTCAATGCCCTTGATCCCGAAGGTCGCCGTCTCACCACCGAGCGCAATCACGAGCGAGTCATAGTTGAGCCGATGCAGGTCGCCGTCGCCGCCCATGACCGTCACCTGCTTCGCATCCAGGTCGATCTGCTCGACCTCGGCGGTCACCGCCCAGCTGCTTGGTTTGCGCAACTGGGCGCGGAGGGCGGTCACGCAGTGGCGCGCCTCGAGGTTGCCCGAGCAGACCTCCGGCAACAACGGCGTAAAGAGCGTGAAGTTCTCGCGGCTGACGAGCCAGACCTCGATGTCATCACGTCGTCGGGTCAGCTTCTCCAGGTGCCGCGCGGTCTCGACGCCCGCGAATCCACCGCCGAGCACCAGGACGCGATGCGGCCAGGGTGGCTCGGATCGATAGATCGTGCGCATCGGTCCGATGATGCCACGATGCCGCCACGAGCTCGTACCACCGCGGGGGCGGATGTCGGGTTTGCTCGCTCAGCGTGCGAACTTGCCACCTGCCGGATCGAGGGCGGTCGGGTGACCCCCCTCGGTTGTCAGTTCGCTCGTTCAGCGTGCGAACTGGCGACGGAACGACCGTCGAGCCGGCGGATTCCGCGTCTCGTTCGTCAGTTCGCTCGCTCAGCGTGCGAACTGATCACCGCCGCAGGGGCCTGAGCGCGCAGAAGCGTCCCGTTCGTCAGTTCGCTCGCTCGGCGTGCGAAGACCGGCGACTGCCGCTCCGCCGCTCCCCCTTCCCCGATCCCACCGATCCGCATCGGTCTGTACCATAGAGCCGACATGCAGCAGCCGAACCACGAGATCTTCGACCAGTTCAAGCAGCAGCTCCCGGACATCGATCCGGTCGAGACGCAGGAGTGGATTGAGTCGCTCGACGGCCTGGTCGAGGCGGCAGGCCCGGAACGAGCGCGCTACGTCATCTTCAAGCTGCTGAAGCGGGCCCGGCAGCTCCAGGTAGGCCTCCCGACGCTGACCCAGACGCGCTACATCAACACCATCAGCCCCGAGCAGGAGCCGTACTTTCCCGGCGACGAGGCGATGGAGCTCAAGATCCGCCGCCTGATCCGATGGAATGCGCTGGCCATGGTGCTGCGCGCGAACACGAATTTCGAGGGCATCGGCGGCCACCTCTCCACGTACGCGAGTGCCGCCAGCCTGTACGAGGTCGGCTTCAACCACTTCTTCCGCGGCTCGGACGACGGACCCGGCGATCAGATCTTCTTCCAGGGCCACGCGGCGCCGGGCATCTACGCCCGAGCCTTCCTCGAAGGTCGCCTGAACGAGGAGAACCTCGACCACTTCCGGCGCGAGGCACTCACGCCGAATCGGGGTCTCTCGAGCTATCCCCATCCTCGACTCATGCCTGAGTTCTGGCAGTTCCCGACAGTGAGCATGGGCCTCGGGCCGATGGCGGCCATCTACCAGGCCCGCTTCAACCGCTACCTCGCCGCCCGCGGCATCGCCGACACGAGCCACGCGCGTGTGTGGGCCTACCTCGGTGACGGCGAGATGGACGAGCCGGAGTCGATCGGCGCACTGAGCCTGGCGGCCCGTGAAGGACTCGACAATCTCACCTTCGTGATCAACTGCAACCTCCAGCGGCTGGACGGCCCGGTGCGTGGCAACGGCAAGGTGATCCAGGAGCTGGAGGCACTCTTCCGCGGCGCGGGCTGGAACGTGCTGAAGGTGATCTGGGCACGCGAGTGGGACGATCTGCTGGCCCGCGACAAGGACGGCGTCCTGCTGGCCAAGATGAACGACACGCTTGACGGCGATTACCAGCGCATGGCGGTCAGCGACGGCGCCACCATCCGCGAGCAGTTCTTCGGTCCCGACCCGCGCCTGCGAGCCATGGTCGAGCACCTGAGTGATGACGAGCTCGCCAAGCTGCGGCGCGGGGGCCACGACTACCGCAAGGTTCACGCGGCGTATGCAGCGGCAGTCGAGCACAAGGGCGCGCCGACGGTGATTTTGGCCAAGACGGTGAAGGGCTGGACGCTCGGGCCGGGCATCGAGGGCCGCAACGTCACGCACCAGGCCAAGAAGCTGACGGCTGAAGAGCTGAAGATCTTCCGTGACCGCCTCGAGTTGCCGATCCCGGACGACAAGCTCAAGGAGGCCCCGTACTACCACCCCGGGGCGGACGCGCCAGAGATCCAGTACATGATGGAGCGTCGCCGCCAGCTCGGCGGATCGGTCCCCAGGCGTGTGGTGGTGTCGAAGCCCCTGCCGGCGGCAGATGACGGGACATTCAGCGCATTCTTTGCGGGCTCCGACCGACCCGCCAGCACGACCATGGCCTTCAGCCGCCTGATCCGCAACCTCGTGCGCGATCCGCAGATCGGCAATCGCATCGTCCCCATCATCCCGGACGAAGCGCGCACCTTCGGCATGGATCCCCTCTTCAAGGAGGTCGGCATCTACAACCCACTCGGCCAGCGGTACACGCCGGTCGACAAGGAGCTGCTGCTCAGCTACATCGAGAAGAAGGACGGCCAGCTGCTCGAGGAGGGCATCACGGAGGCGGGCTCCATGAGCTCATTCCAGGCCGCCGGCACCGCGTACGCCAGTTGGCGCGAGCCGATGGTCCCCTTCTACACGTTCTATTCGATGTTCGGTTTCCAACGCACCGGCGATCAGATCTGGGCGTTCGGCGATGCGCGCGGACGTGGCTTCATGATGGGCGCCACCGCTGGCCGCACCACGTTGACCGGCGAGGGGCTCCAGCACGATGACGGACAGTCGCACGTCCTGGCCTCGACCGTCCCCAACGTCCTTGCCTACGATCCCGCGTTCGCCTACGAGCTCGCCATCATCGTGCGCGAGGGCATCGACCGCATGTACGGCGAGCGTGGCGAGGACGTTTTCTACTACGTCACCCTCTACAACGAGAACTGGCCGATGCCGGCAAAGCCCGACGACGTCGAGGAGGGCGTGCTCCGTGGCCTGTATCGGTTCAGCGCCGCCGAAACCGGCGAGCGACGGGTCCAGATCCTTGCCTCGGGACCGATCCTGCTCCAGGCGCTCCGCGCCCGCGACATGCTGGCCGAGAAGTTCGGCGTCGCCGCCGATGTGTGGAGCGCGACCAGCTTCCAGCAGCTGCGCAACGACGCGCTCGACGTGGAACGCTGGAATCGCCTGCATCCCGACGCAGAGCCGCGCATCCCCTACGTGCGCCAATGCCTGGACCCGACCGAAGGACCGATCGTGGCCGCCACGGATTACATGAAGGCCGTGCCTGACATGATCACGCGCTGGATCGATCGGCCCTACACCGCCCTCGGCACTGACGGCTTCGGACGATCCGACACCCGCGAAGCGCTGCGTACCCACTTCGAGGTCAACGCCGAGCACATCGCGTACGCGGCGCTTTACTCCCTGTGCCTCGACGGCAAGTCCACGCCGGACGAGCTGAAGCGTGCCATCGCCGAACTGGGGATCGACGCTGAACGGGTCAACCCGCTCTACGCGTAGGGCCGACATCCGTCCTGGCGGCCTCGCCCGGACCGCCTCGTCCCGGCACCCCGTCCGGACCGCCGCTGAGCGGCGCTATCTGAACCCGGGACCCGCTCGACCGCGCTCCGCCAGCACCCGCAGCACCCGTCCTCCACGTGATAGGCCCGTTCTGGCGAGAAACCGCCGCTCAGCGGCGGTTTTGGCGCTTGAGTCGTTGATGCGGCCGGT
>JBBJNX010000192.1:0-4845 GCA_037721115.1 Candidatus Limnocylindria bacterium | reverse complement strand
AACGGCCGCGCCCCCGCCACAAAGGGGCGGGGGCGCGTTTCTGTTGCGCGCGGGGACAGGCTGGCGCCTCGGCGTGCGCGATCCCCCATCGCTCGGCATACTGCGGGCTGATGACCCGACCGCTCCCGCCTCGTCCATCACAGACGCCTTCGTAGCCCGTGCGTCGCTCGATCAACGCCGTCCTCATCGGCACGTTCACCCTGCGCTTCAGCACCGGCCTGACCGGGGCGCTCCTCGTCTACTACCTCGCCGAGCTCGACGCGTTCGGTGCGGGTCGCGATGTCACCGCCTTCGAGCTCGGCCTGCTTGCCGCTGCCTTTTACGTCGCCGAGCTCGTCCTGTCTCCGCTGTTCGGAATGCTCTCCGACCGGCTCGGGTCGCGTCCGGTGATGCAGATCGGCCCGATTTTCGGGGCCGTGGCCGTCGTGATGACAGCGCTGACCACCGACCTCGTCCTGCTGGGCGGTACACGCTGGCTGGAGGGAGCCGCTGCCGCCGCGTCGATCCCATCGATCCTGGGCTTCATCGCGCTGGCGACATCGCATGACGAGGCTCTTCGTGGACGCACCGTGGCAAATTTCGAGGCGGCCACCCTCGCCGGCATCGGCCTGGGCCTCGTCGCGGCCGGCGGACTCTGGGAGCTGCTCGATCGCAACGCGTTCTATCTCAACGCCGTGCTGTACGGCGTCAGCTTCCTCATCTACCGCTATGGAGTCACCGAATCGCGCCCTGGCACGCCGGCCGACACGCGACGCGAAGTCGGGGAAATCGGTGCCGGCGGCGTGACGGGCGTAGCGCACGGCTTCAGCCTGGGCAGATACCGTGAGGTCCTGACCAGCCGATCGGTGTGGCTGCTGGCGCCCACGTGGATCGCGGTGAACGCGTTCCTCGGTGCCTGGACCAGCCAGTCGATATTCCAGCTCGTCGACGAGCGGCGACCCGGATTCGAGGACCAGCTGTTGATGGGAGGCTTTGCGCCGGTCCAGGTCAGCATCGGCCTCGGCGTCTCGATGGTGGTTTTCTTCGCCGGCCTCTTCTATTGGGGCAATCGGTTCAAACGCTATCGTCGCACGACAATCATGGCGATCGGGATCGGGGGCGGGTTGCTCATGGTCGCCGCGACCGTGGCCTTAAACCATTCCGAAACCTGGGGCGTCGTCGCGAGGATCGCTCTCGGGCTCGTCGCCGCAGGCGGTCTCTTCGTCCTGGCCGGGGCGACGCCCGCGGCGCTCGGCATGCTCGCTGACATCAGCGAGGAACACCCCGCCGACCGCGGCGTGATCATGGGCCTCTACTCCGTCTTCCTGGCCGTCGGCCAGGTGATCGGCTCGCTCACCGGAGGCGGCGCCGCCGAGTGGATGGGTGTTGACGGACTGCTGCTCGTGTCAGCCGGTCTGCTCATCGTGGCCCTCTTCCCGCTGCGCTGGCTGCGTGGCTCCGAGCACCTGGTCGGCATGCGCCCGGGCGTCGCTCGTCCCGTGGCTGGCTAGCGAGGAGACATGCGACTCTCACAGCTCTTCTTCACCACCCTGCGCGACGATCCGGCCGACGCCGAGATGGCATCGCATCGGCTGCTCGTACGTGGTGGCTACCTGCGGCAGCTCGGCTCGGGGATCTACTCACTGTTACCGCTCGGCTTCCGCGTGCAGCAGCGAGTCGAGCAGGTGATTCGCGAGGAGATCAATGCCATCGGCGGTCAGGAGATGGAGATGCCGGTCGTGCATCCCGCCGACCTGTGGCGGGAATCCGGACGCTACGCGAAGATCGGTCCGGAGATGGCGCGTTTCAAGGACCGAGCCGGACGAGACATGGTCCTGGCCATGACCCACGAGGAGGTCGTCGCCGATCTCACACGTGACCTGATCAACAGCTACCGTCAACTGCCGGCCATCATCTACCACTTCCAGACGAAGTTCCGCGACGAGCCACGCGCGCGCGGCGGACTGATCCGGGTGCGGGAGTTCGTGATGAAGGACAGCTACAGCCTCGACGCCGATGCGGACGGGCTCGACCACAGCTACCGCCTGCACCACGAGGCATACGAGCGCATCTTCGAACGCCTCGGACTCGACGCCATCGCCGTCTCGAGCGACGTCGGCATGATGGGCGGCTCAGGCGCACACGAATTCATGGTTCTCAACGAGCACGGCGAGGACACGCTCGTCCTGTGTGAGGCGTGCGGCTATGCCGCCAACCAGCAGGTCGCCCCGGCCGGCATCCCGACGCCCGACCTCGAGGAGCCGATGCCGACCGAGGAGGTAGCGACGCCCGACACGCCGACCATCGCATCGCTGGCCGAGCTCTTGGGTGTTCCCACCTCGCGCACGGCCAAGGCCGCCTTCTTCGTGACCGGCGACGGACGCCTCATCACCGCCATCGTGCGTGGCGACTTCGAGGTCAATGAGACGAAGCTCGTCAACGCGGTGAAGGCGATCGGCGGCCTTCGGCCGGCGATCGGCGATGAGATCCGGGCGGCAGGGATGGAGCCCGGCTACGCCTCGCCGATCGGGGCACACGACACCGTGGTCGTCGCCGATGAGCTGGCCGCGCGCTCGCCCAACCTGGTCGCCGGGGCGAACCGCATCGGCACCCACCTGCGCAACGTCAACATCGGCCGCGATTTCGAGCCGAACATCGTGGCCGACATCGCCAACGCCCGCGCTGGCGATCCGTGCCCCAACTGCGGCGAACCGGTACGGTTGGCGCAGGGCATCGAGGTCGGCAACATCTTCAAGCTCGGCACCGATTTCACCGAAGCGCTCGGCGCCACCTTCCTGGCCGAGGACGGCAGCCGCCGCCATCCCACCATGGGCTCCTACGGGATCGGGCTGGGGCGATCGATGGCCTGCATCGTGGAGGCACACCACGATGACAAAGGGATCGTCTGGCCGATCGAGGTCGCGCCGTATCGGGCGCACCTGGTCGCAATCGGCGCCCGACGGGATCCAGCCGTGGGCGAGGCTGCCGACGGACTCTATCGCCGCCTGACAGAAGCTGGCGTATCGGTTCTGTACGACGATCGTGACGAATCGCCGGGTGTGAAGCTCACCGATGCCGAGCTCCTCGGCATGCCCACGATTCTCACCGTCAGCCCGCGCTCACTGTCAGCCGGCGGCGCAGAGGTCACCGATCGCGCGTCAGGCGAGCGCTCGGTGCGACCGATCGAGGATCTCGTGCGAGAGCTGATGTCCTGATCCTGACGACGGTGCTGATCCGTCACGCTCCGCCAACCAGGTTGGCGTTATGACCGATGGGTGACGGTCCCCGGTCGAATGGCCACCTGGCTTGGCATAGCGACCGAGGACTGGGCGAATCGGTCCGCTGGTCGGTCGTAACGCCGATCTGATTGGCGGCCGGCGTGCGGTCGCAGCGGGTCCATCGGCGTGCCGCCCCTGGAGAGCGCGAGATGCTCGTCGAGTCCTCGACGCTCCACGTAGGTCGACGCTCAGGTACCGCGCAGCTGCGGAAGGATGTATGCGCCGATGCGCTCCAGGCGCGAGGTATCGGCCACGCCGCGGAGGCTGAAGATCAGGTGCTGTGCGCCGGCCTCCCCAAGCTCGCCGAAACGCGCAACAATCGCATCGGGCGAGTCCTTCTCCACGTCGATGCTGGTCAGCACCGTGCGCTCGATCTCTTCGTACGGTCGGCCGAGACGGTCGCAATGCTCATGCAGCACGGCCAACTTGTCACGGACGAACTCGGGCGAACGGCCGAAGATGTTGCAGGCATCCGCGTACTGCGCCACCAGCCGCAGCGTCTTGCGCTCTCCACCACCGCCGACCAGGATCGGCACGCGCGGGCGAGTGATCGATTGCGGCGAGTTGATGAGATGCGTGGCAGTCGTTCGTGTGCCTTCGAATGACTCACCCGTGCCACTCCCGCCCGACCACATCTCGCGCGCCATGCGCAGGGTGTCCTCGAGCAACTCGAAACGTTCGCCGAGCCGCGGAAAGGTGAAGCCGAGCCCTTTCGATTCGTGCTCGTTCCAGGCTGCGCCGATCCCGAACCAGGCCCGTCCACCGGACAGCACGTCGAGGGTGGTGGTGGCCTTGATCCAGAGGGCTGGCGCCCGATAGTGGACCCCCCCAACCATCAGGCCAAGGCGGGCCCTCTCCGTGTGAGCAGCCAGGAAGCCGAGTGCCGTCTGACCCTCGAGCATCGGTGCCTCCGGCGGCCCGAGACCACGGATCTGGAAGAAGTGGTCCATGACCCAGATCGAATCGAATCCAGCGCCATCAGCCGCACGACCGACGCGGGCCAGGGTGGGACCGATGGCTGCCGCGCCGCCGGGCCAGGTGAACTGGTTGATCTGCAGGCCGAAGCGCATTCTGGGTCAATGGTGCCACGGTGGTACGGCACCTGCTTCTCCCGGACGCGATGCCAGGATCCTCCGAACAACCCGACGCCGACGCCGGACGCCAGATCGGTGGTCGCTACCGCCTCGAGGAGCGGATCGGGCGAGGCGGCATGGCGACGGTCTATCGCGCGCACGACGAGCAGCTCGATCGGGCGGTGGCAGTCAAGATCATGCGCGCCGATCTCGGCGAGGATCCGCTCTTTGTGCAGCGCTTCGAGGCGGAGGCACGCCGTGCGGCGTCGGTTTCGCACCCCAACGTCGTGTCGGTCTACGACGTCGGCACCGACGGCGCTCCCTACAGGGTGATGGAGTTGGTCGAGGGCGGCGACCTCGCAAGGCTCCTCGCCAACGAGGGACGCATGGCACCCGATCGTGCCGCGCGCCTGGCCGCCGATGCAGCAGCTGCGCTCGGCGCGGCGCACGACGCCGGGCTCGTGCATCGCGACGTGAAGCCCGGAAACATCCTGCTGCGGGCCGACGGTCAGGGC
>JBBJNX010000191.1:0-4849 GCA_037721115.1 Candidatus Limnocylindria bacterium | reverse complement strand
AGGTCAGAGGACCACAGTGCGAGTCGGTTCGAGTCAGGCGATTCGATGTAGAGACATGGACCATCTCGTCGGAGCGTTCCCTCTTGAACACCCCCGGGTTGCTGATCTAATGGCGAGTAAGTCGGAAAGTAGAGTCCCGCTGGCGCGGACGCGGCGCACGCACTCAGGGCGAGCAGGAAACCACCCGCACGCATCCTTCTCGCCCGAGCCGTGCCGAGCATCAAGGCGCGGTCAGAATCGTGGGGTCGGCCCAGATGGCCACGACGCCGCGCTGGCGGGCACGATGATGGCCGTTTTGAGCGCTCACGGCCGAACCTCGAAGCCATTCACCTGGCTGAGACTGTTAACGCCGAACGCATCACCGAGGCACGAAGGGTCGGGCGGGTTGAGCCACCGAAGATCGGCCGGGGCCGGACCTCCCTCCGGGCCGACTCCGCCGCCGCCAAACGAGACGTAGTCCCCGTCGTGCAGCTCGAGACTCTGCGTTGTGATCGGGTCGAAAAAGACGATCGTGCCGGTCGCGGCATTCCAGTGCGTCTGGCTGTTGCGCCAGATCACGGGTGTCGGAGCACCGCCAGCGGCCCCCACGGCCCGGCGCCGAATGCGGGCGGCTCCGTCAGCGGGGCGACGCGACGGTCGCGCGCCGAGCGATCCGGTAGCTCGATGACCGACAGCCGGGGCCTCACGACCCGGTCGAACCAGCTCAAGAAGTCGGGAGCGCCTTCGATCCCCACTCGGTCGATCGCAGCCAGGTCAGGCGTCAATGTCTCGATCGCGATCACAGCGAACTCGGCGTAGCTGCACTGCCCCGTCAGGCCGGCCGCGCGCAGGTGCTCATCCGCGGCCAGCGTGAGCGTGTTCGCTAGCGCAGTCGCACGTTCAGCGTTCGGCAATACGGCCATCAATCGTGTACTCAGGAGCTGTCCGTAAGTCGCGGCGACCTCGTCGCAGGACTCACCGCCGATGTCTCGGCCCGCAGACGAGGTTGCGGAAGGCTGACTGGATGGCTGCAGGGTGGGCGCTTGGGCAGGTTCGCAGCCCGCGAGCAACAGCACGGCAGCCAGGAAGAGCAGCCTCAGCATCGGTCCCAACGGTCAGTCCGAGCCTTCGAGCTCGGCGACAGTGATCCAGGGATCGACATCCGTTCCGTCGCCGCGTGTGCCGACGGCCACGAGGCGACCGTCCGGACCGACAGCGAGTGCATCCGTTCCGACTGGCGCGCCGTCAGACGGCTCGTGCAGTGTCCAGCTCATGCCGTCTCGCGAGGTCCAGGACCTGCCGCGGCCGATGGCGATGAACTGCTCGGCGCCACTGCCGAAGCCGATGCCGCCGTCAGAGATCGGCCCATCCCTGCCCAGCGCGGCGCTCCACGAGAGTCCATCCTGCGACGCCCAGGCGATGGGGTAACCCGGACAGCTGGCCCCGAATCCGCCTGCGTTGCCCGCGATGCCGAGGGCCAGCCACGCGCTACCTGCCCGGTGCAGCTCAAACGGTTGGGCGGAATCAAAGCCTGCCGGGTCGAGCAGCTGGCAGCTCCAGGAAACGCCATCGCTCGAGCGCCACACCACCGGGGCCGCCGTCGAGCCGACCGTGAGAGACCCGAGCGCCAGGTAGCCGTCCCCGAACGATGCCACGGTTCCCATGTCAGCCTGGGCGGGATTGACCGGCAGCTGGAGCTCAACCCGCGTCCAGGTGTCGCCGTCGGGCGATCTCCAGGCCAGCGGCCTGATGTCGGAATTCCTCGTTCCGATGAGCAGGAGCTCGCTCCCGTTACCCGCGAGCGAGGACGGCCGGGTCTCTTCGAAATTGCCGCTGGTTTCGATCCAGGACTGCCCGTCATCCGTGTAGGCGACCGCGCCGCGCGAGCCACCGCGATCGTCGGTGCTGACCGAGCCGAGGGCAAAGAGGCGCTCCGCGACCCGGTCCAGCCGATGGAATTCGGTACCGAGGAATTGATCCGCGCCACCGGGCGCGTGCGTCCATCTCAAACCATCTGCGGAGTGCAACACGAAGGCGCGGGAGATGGGTCCGTTCGACTCGCGTCCGACGGCGACGAATCCGTCGCCCAAGCGTTCGACGTCGAGCATCAGCTGCTCATCGCCGTCAGTCAGGCCGTCTGGCAGTTCGCTCGACCCGATCCAGGTCAGCTGACCGGGGTCCGCCTCCGCATTGGGCACAGGTTGCGTCTGCGCGGCGGCGCAGGCGCCAGTGGAGGGTCCGGATCCCGGGCCCGATGGCGAACCACGCCGCGGCCGAGAGAACCGCGAGCGCGGCGGTGATGGCGACGAGGCGTACGATGGACATGCCTCCGTTGATGTGCCAATGAAACGGCGTTGCGGCCTGATCGGTTCATTGTCGCGAGCCAGCACGATGGCAGGTCGCGATTCGGACGGGTGCGCCACGCAGGGCGGGTCAGCGGGTGAACTCGAAGTTCGCCATGATCCGATCCCGCACGGCCTTGGCCAGCAGGTAGTCGCCGGGGCGATCCGTGTCGGTCCAGGCTAGGAGCGTCGGACCGTTCTCTCCGAGCGGGCTTCGTGGTGGTACCCCGCGGCTCTATCGCTGAACATGATGTGGATCAACTTGGGCGCCCGCCGAAGAGCCTTGCGAACCTGTAGCCCCGAACACCCGCTCTGGCTGCAGGTGTGGCCGATCACGTCTGGACCTGCCAAGAGATCGCGGCGCTGCTGGACTAGTGCAGACTGGCGCGGTGAACCGCACCGCCGGATTGCTAACGCTGCTTGCCATCACCGGATGCGGCCTCCTACCCGAATCTGGTCCTCCGAGCGAATGCGGGCTTGAGGAGGCACAGATCGCTTGGGCGGGCAACGCGAGTCTCTCAGCGGTGGGTTTGCACTCTCCAACAGGCTTCCCAAGCGATAGGCGCGGCCAGGTGTATGTGACGGAGCCAGATTCGAACGGACTGCGCACCTACTGCATCGTCCTAGACCGCGGGACGAACGCGCAAGCGACGCACTCCAGTGAGGTCCCTGAGGGCTGGGAACTGCCTGACGATCCTGGCTCAATCTGAGGCACTACCGCCGCGATCCCGCAGGGTTGTCTGCGGACATCCGTCGGGAGACTGATTTCCTCCGGCACGGCGGGCCACAGCCCTCCCCACGAATGTCCAGTTTCTCGACCTTCTGCGTTGTTAGGGTGAACAGCACAGGAGGGAGCGGGTTGGACGAGGCACGAGTGATCGCGGCTGGCACATCAGCGTCCTCGGAACGAAACCAGGAGAGCATCGATGCGTCCGGCATTGAAGCCCTTTACGTCGAGCACAGCCTCGCCATCTACCGATACCTGCGTAGCTGGGGCTCATTGGACGACGCCGCGGCAGACCTGATGGCCGAGACGTTCGAGCGGGCCTTCCGGTACCGGAAACAGTACCGGTCCGATGCCGGAGCCCCCCGCGCCTGGCTCTTCAGGATCGCTCGTAATCTTGCCATCGATGCGGCGCGCCGCCGGGACAGTGCCGAGCGAGGGCTCCGCTTCTGGCCGCGCGCCGAGGTCGCGCCAGATCCTGCTCAGTTGCTGCTTCAGGACGAATCAGACCGGCTCCTCGCCGGCACGGTCGCGGCCCTTCCGGCGGCCCAGCGCGAGGCGATCGTTCTCCGCTTCGCGGCCGGGCTCTCTGCGCGCGAGATCGGGGCGGTCCTGGGACGCAGCGAAGCTGCGGCGTACAAGCTGGTGAGCCGAGCGCTCCAGGCGCTCAAGGAGGTCTACCGTGACGATGAATGACAGCCTCGAGACGAAGCTCGAGAGGCTCTTCCAGGTCGACAGTCCCGTAACGCTTGCCCAAGCGGTGGAGGCGCGCGTGGGTGCGGCGGCACAGGCCGAGTCAGCTTCGTCGCGGTCACGGCCCGCGCGCCGGCTCGCCCGGAGCTTGGCTCTCGCGCTCGTCGCTACGCTCGGGCTGGCAGCAGCCGGCATCGGTGCGTTGGAGCTCTACGAGCGGGCGGCGTACAGCGCGCCGGATGGCGATCGCCTGGCATGGGATCGATCGGTCGACCTCGACCTCACCGTTGAGACCGCAGGCGGGACGGTGACGCTGGCCCGCGGCTACGCCGACGGCAGCCGGGTCGTGCTGACGGTCGGATCATCGGCTCCGGAAGCCCTCGGCGGAACCGAGCTGCGCGACGCCGACGGCCGTTTCTACCGCCCATTCGGCGGTTCGGGCTACCATCAGGCGAACGGAGAGTCGGTCGATCTGCAGTCCTGGCTACCGCCCGAGCCCCTGTCCGTCGGGGACGTCCAGCTCACGTGGTCCTCTGCGCAGGGCGCGGCGCAGCCGTGGGCACTCACCTTCACCCTACCCGTTAGTGCCGGCGGCATCGCTTTGGAGCCGCACGAAACGGTCACCCTTGACGGCGTGTCGGTCACGCTCGAGGAGTTCGAGATCAGCCCGAGCATTGTGGTGTGGACGATGAGCATCGATGGGCTCGATCCCGACCGGTCTTGGGCAGCGGCGAGCATGAGCTTGACGCGAAACGGCGAGGATGCCTTCGCCGGGGAATTCCAGACCGGGGGTCCACAGGGAGAGGATCAGATGCAGCATCTCCACGCCGCCATGCGCGGTATTGAGGAGCCGACCGGCGAGTGGACGCTCACGATCGGCGAGCTTGTCGGCGAGCGGATTGACAGAGGCGACGATACCGATCAACTGCGTCTTCAGGGTCCCTGGGAGTTCGTCCTGTCCGTGCCCTGAAGCGCCATCGTCCACGACTTTCGACCTGGTGGTGGCCGTACGGGAGGGCCTGACTCTTGATCAGGTATTGCGGCATCGGCAGCAGATCGATGCTTCTATGTTGGTCAACCAGGCACCGGGACGAGCAGCCGATACACCTCC
>JBBJNX010000190.1:0-4951 GCA_037721115.1 Candidatus Limnocylindria bacterium | reverse complement strand
CTGCGTGATCATCGTGGCTGTCAGCTTCGCCGTGCCGGCATTCACGACGAACGTCTACGTCATCGGCGGCAGCTTCGTGATCACCGGTTTCTTTGTCGTCGTCTGGAACGTGATCACCGTCTCGCTCCGGCAGCGGATCGTGCCCGATCACCTGCTCGGGCGCCTGAACTCCGCCTATCGCCTGCTGGCGTGGGGGACTCAGCCGATCGGCGCCCTGGCGGGTGGTCTCATCGGCCAGTTCG
Source organism: Candidatus Limnocylindria bacterium (assembly GCA_037721115.1). Taxonomy (GTDB): domain Bacteria; phylum Chloroflexota; class Limnocylindria; order QHBO01; family QHBO01; genus JACDBZ01. Next base: position 4,709 of record JBBJNX010000190.1, on the reverse strand, counting down.
TGGGCCTCCAGGCCGTCTTCCTGATGGCCGGGGCGCTGGGTCTACGTTGCTCGTCACGAGTCGGGTGCTTACCGAGAGCGCCCTCCGTGCGGCGGAGGCGGAAGGGGAGGCGGTTCTGCCGGCAGCACGCCGGAGGTCTGACGCGCTGGCACCATCCAACGTATGGTGCGCAAGATGCCGATCATCCGCTCTGGCTCATGGGTCGCCGCGCCGCTCGAGGAGGTCTTTGCCTTCTTCGACGATCCCGGCAATCTCGGACGCCTCATGCCGCCACCGGTCACCATTCGCCTGATGCGGGTCGAGCCCGCGCCTCCGCAGCCCGGCTCCATCTTCGAATTCCGCTACGGGCTTGGACCGTTGCAGCGCATCTGGACTGTGCGCCTGCTCGAGCGGGTCGAGAACGAGCGGTTCGTGGACGAAACGCTGTCGGGACCGATGGCGCGCTTCCACCACTCGCACACCTTCAGGTCGGCGCGTCGTGGAACCTGGATCGAGGATCGGATCGACTTCCACGTCGGGCCGGATGGGCCGTTCGGGGCAGTCCTGGATGCCGTCGCCGGCGTCGTGATGCGGCTGACTTTCGTTTGGCGCGGCATGCGACAGCGACAATTACTCGGCGGCAGATAGCCCCGAGCGATGCATGGCGGATCCTGGTGTTTGGTGACACGTGGGCGAATCGTCGTGCGGTCCGGGAGGCCGGCGCCGCGCTGCGCCGCGCGTTTCCGCTGAGCAGCCGCCAGGTCCTTGGAGCGCTGTGGGCCGGCCGTGACCCCGGTGACAACGGGATTGCCTTCATCTAGGACCGCAATCGCTCGGTCGGCGCATGCATCCAGTGCACAAACCCGAGGAGATTGGCGCAACTGACACGCCATTCCCGGCGATCACGTGCACTCGGTGCACCAAACCCTTACGAATCGGCTTGAACTCCTCCGGTTGGTGCACCAGCTGCAAACCACGCGCGTACCGGTTGCGCCCCCATCGACCCACGCGTACCGTGGCGCAGCATGACCGGTGCCCTCGCATCATGGTTCTCCCGGTTCCCCGAAGGCTGGTGGGGCTACCACTGGGCGCCGCCGACACCGATGAGCGCCGTCGAGCTGATCGGCTCGCCGACCATCGACAGCCGCCTCATGGCCACCCTGTGGGCCATCGTCAGCCGCCGCAGGTCCGTCATGTTGAGCTCCGAAGCACCGCAGGCCGGCAAGACCACGGCGCTCTCCGCCCTCGTCGACTTCCTGCCGGCCGACACGACCGGCATCTTCGTGCGTGGCTGGTGGGAGGAGTACGACTGGCTCGACGAGATCCCGGCCGGCACCGGGTACCTCCTCATCAACGAGATGAGCGACCATCTGCCGATCTATGTCTGGGGCAGAGCTGCGCGCGGAGCGCTCATGCTGGCCGGCAAGGGTTGGGGCCTGGGCGCCACGATGCACGCCGACTCGCTCCCCGAAGCCATGGCCGCCTTACGCACGGAGCTTGGAGCGACCGATGCGGACCTCGCCGGGTTGACGATCTACCTCCAGTACTCGGCCTACATGACGCCCGCGGGGATGTACCGACGCATCGAGGAAGCCTGGCACCTTCGACTTGACGACACGGGCACGCTCGCGCCGATCCGCCTCGGAGCCATCGAAGGCGACCGATCGCCGAGTCTGACCGGGGCGCAACGACTGCCCTCCCCGCCGATGCTGCCAGGCGACGGCGGTCGATCCACGCGGCTGTTCGAGCACGATCCCGCAGCCTATGCCGTGCTTGCAACCAGCCTTGGCCTTGGGGCCGCTGCCTTTGAATCAGAGCTCTCGGATCGGTCTGCCTTCCTGGATTCGCTGGCCGAGCGCGGGATCTGCGACCCTCCGAGCGTGGCTGAGGCGCTTCGCTCCTATTCGAGTGGCTGACTCGTCTCACTCTCGGTGGGCGGCGCCGGAAAGCGGACCGGCAGCGCAGCCTGGCTTCGCGGGACTTCGACGGCCGCCCATCGTCCGAGGGCGATGAGGACGACCAGCGTCGCGCCGATGGCCACCGCCACGGCCAGCCAGCCTGTTCCACCCGCGGCAAGGGTGATGACCGATGCGAGCACGCCACCCACCATCGCGGCGATCATGAGCACCTGGCCCAGGCTGGTCGAAAACGCGTAGGCGACATCGGCGAGCATCGAGCGCTTGGGTCCCCCGACGCTGTAGCTGGTCATCACGCTCGCCAGGTCGTCGTGGGCGCCAGTCGTGAAGTACGGCGCGACATGGGGGCGATCTGGATGTACGCGTGGCGGATGCGATTCATTCTGTGCATCGCCCGCAGGTCTTCGGCGATGACGTCGAGGATGCGCGTGAACGTTGTGACACCGATGAGAAAGTCGAACGACAGCACGATGGCGGCGACGACGAGAAAGTCACGCGTGAAACCCATGGCCTGCGTCAGCAGCGCGAGGGCGACGAACGACATCGACAGGAAGGTGAGGAACGTGCTCACGCGCGTGAACGCCTCGTTGTACACGAGGCCGCGCGCCGACAGCAGGCTCCGTGTTCCGCGATGAGCATCTGCGTGTCCGTCGGGCTGGGTTAGTGCATTCCATCCTCCGTCGTGGGTGCTGCGGATCTCGGGTGTGAATGGTACGCTCGACTCCTGATGCCCGAGCGATCACACGGACCGGCCGATACGACGCTCGGAGAGCTGCGCTCCGCCGGCTACCGCAGCCGAAGTGTCAAGGAAGAGCTGCGCGCGAATCTCATCGAGCGGATTCGGTCCAACCAGCCGTTCCTGCCGGGCATCCTCGGCTACGACGAGACGGTGCTGCCGCAGCTCGAGAACGCGATCCTGGCGGGGCAGGACGTCATCCTCCTCGGCGAGCGAGGGCAGGCCAAGAGCCGCATCGCGCGCTCGCTCATCGGCCTCTTGGATCCCTGGCTGCCCTACGTCGCCGATACCGAGCTGCATGACGACCCGCTGCACCCGGTTTCACCGCTGGCGCGCAGCGTCGTTGCGGACGCGGGCGACGACACGCCCGTCTCCTGGTGGGCGGCACAGGATCGGTACAGCGAAAAGCTGTCCACGCCGGACATCAGCATCGCCGACCTTATCGGTGAGGTGGACCCGGTCAAGGTCGCGGAAGGCCGCTACCTGTCCGATGAGCTCACCATCCACTATGGACTGCTGCCGAGGACGCATCGGGGCATCTTCAGCCTCAATGAGCTGCCGGATCTTGCGGAGCGCATCCAGGTGGGTCTGCTCAACGTGATGGAGGAGCGCGACGTCCAGGTGCGCGGCTACCGCGTGCGCCTGGAGCTGGACCTGTTCGTGATTGCCAGCGCGAACCCGGAGGATTACACCAGCCGCGGCCGGATCATCACGCCGCTCAAGGACCGATTTGGCGCGCAGATCCGAACCCACTACCCCGAGGAGACCTCGACCGAGATCGCCATCATGGAGGCGGAGTCGGCGGCTTTCGATGAAGCCAGCTCAATGCCGGTCCAGGTGCCCGGCTTCATGAAGGAGGTCGTGGCCGAGCTGTCGCAGCTGGCTCGCCGCTCCTCGGAGGTATCGCAGCGCTCCGGCGTGTCGGTGCGCGTCACCATCGCGAACCACGAAACCCTGGTGGCCGCCGCGCTCAAACGTGCCGTGCGGCTGGGCGAACCCGCCGGCGCGCCGCGGATCAGTGACCTGCCGGCGGTCGTGGCATCCACGGCCGGGAAGATCGAGCTCGAGACGCTCGGCGACGAGACGCGCGAGGATCGGGTGATCGAGAAACTGGTGGCGCGCGCGGTCGTGAACGTCTTCAACCGTCACTTCGCGATCTCCGAGCTGGTTCCACTCATCGAGCGCTTCGAGGAGCAGGGGCTTGAGGCGGTGGTCGGCGAGCTGACCCCGTCCGGCGTTCACGGCGAGCTGGTGGTCGCGGTCCCCGAGCTGCGCGCGGCGATTGCGAGGCTCGACGCGGGCGAATCAGCCGCCGGCATCGCATCGGCCACCGAGTTCGTGCTTGAAGGGCTGCACCTCAACCGTCGGTTGAACAAGGAACGGCGAGGCGGCGGCGTCCGTTACGCTCGGTGACGGGTCTCGCGGTGGCGCCTCGACACAGTGAAGAAATTGCGCAGGAGGCTTGTTGCGGGCGCGATTGCCACGCCACACCGAGGCGGCGGGTGCACGAGCGCTGCGGCCGGGCGTTCTCCGTGCGCGTCAGGCCTCACTGCAGTGTGAGAATCGCGCCCCGCGAGCCGTTCAGGCGGGATCGCCTCGCTGTATCGAGGGTAGGCCGACCGCAGTCGGCACGGTGCCGCTGCTCCGCAGTCCCGCCGCAGGGTGGCCGGCGCAGAGTGCGCGCATGACTGCACACGAAGCGACCACGACGCGCCTGGCGCCGCACGCCAGGTCGCTCTCCTCCGCCATGATCCGCCCGCTCCTGCCGGCCATCGGGCTGGGGCTCAAGCTCGCCAGCCTCGACTACGGCACCATGCGCTGGACGTTGGAGCGAACCCCCCCCCGGCCGTCACCGATCGACTCTCGCGCGAGCGCGCGCTCGAGACCTCGCGCCATGCTGCACGTCGCGTCCCGGCCTACCGGCAGCTGCTCGAGGCGCTGGCCATTGACCCGGCGCGTATCTGCAGCCTCGCGGAGCTGCCCGAAACCGATAAGGCGGGCTATATCGATCGCTGGTCGCTGCCTGACCGATGCTTGGATGGCCGCCTCCCGCTGCGCGGGACGACGATCGACGAGTC
>JBBJNX010000189.1:0-4959 GCA_037721115.1 Candidatus Limnocylindria bacterium | reverse complement strand
ACGATCGCTGCCGCAAAGGGGGCCGGGACCTCGCCGGCTGCCTGCGTCGAGAGCGCCTCGATCGTCGCGCGCAACCGTTCTTGAGCGCCCGGCCCGTCGAGCGTGGCCACGCGAGCGACCTGCGCCAGGTGATCGAAGACGATCACCGACGATGGCAAATGGAACACCGCCGCTGGCATGCCGAGGGGGTCCACGTCGGGGATCGGCACACGCTCCCATCGAGCAGTGGCCTCGTAAGCGATGTATCCGACGCCGGAAGCGAGCGGGAACGCCGGATCGCCGGCCATCGGCTCAACATTGGGAAGGGCAGCCCGGAGGATTTCGAGCGGATCATCGGAGCCGTCGACGACCAGCGTCCGGCCGTGCACGCCGACGATCGAGTAGCGACCATATCGGGCCCCGCCCTCGACGCTCTCGAGCAGGAAGGCGCAGCGCCTGCCAAGGCGCAGGGCGGCCGCGACCGGGGTGAGCGTATCGGCCGCCAGCTCGATGCTGGTGACGCGGGTCTGTGTCGCGGTCGTCATCGGTCCTGCCCTCGGATACAGCGAAGCCTCCATCCGAATCAGGGACGGAGGCTCGATTCCGCGGTGCCACCCTTGGTTCGGACCTGTACGGGTCCGCGCTCATTGCTGGCCGATGCTAACGGTGGCCATCCGTCGCCGCCTACTCTCTCTCGGCTCGCCGCGTATATATGTATATACGCTCGGCCTCAGGAAGCTCGGGGCGAGGCTCGCGGATCCATTCACCGATGCCGTACCACGCCGGCTTGCACCATCCCGGCTCGCTGCGGTGGCCGTGCGACCGACTACTCGTCCCGGTCGACGCCGTCTTGTGTTGCAGCCGCATGCTAGGTTCGCAACGAAGATTCCGTCAAGATGGCGCCTCCATGACCGATACGTCGAAGACCGCGATCATCACCGGCGCCGCCGCCGGCATCGGGCGCGCGACCGCCGAACGCCTGGTTGCCGATGGCTGGCGGATCATTGGCATCGACCGGACCGATGCATCTGTCGACGGCGTCGAGCTCCTGGTGGGAGATGCTGGCGATGCGTCACTCCTCACGAACGCCGTCGAGCGCTGTGGCGGAAAGCTGAATGGCTTGATTTGCTCTGCCGGCATCCCACCGTCAGGTCCATGGGACAGCCGCGAGCACTGGGACGAGGTTGTGGCCACCGACCTCACAGCACCGTACGAGGCGCTGCGGATCTGCATGCCCGCCATCGTCGCGACGCGAGGGTCCGCCGTGTTGGTCGGCAGCATTGTCGGATCGGTCGAAGGATCGATTCGCTCCCCCGCCTACGCCGCCGCCAAGGCTGGTCTCGAAGGCCTGGCGCGCTCGATGGCCATCATCGGTGCACCCGATGGCGTTCGTGTCAACGTCGTCGCACCGGGTGCCATCGCAACTGACTTCGACGAGCGTCTGCTCCCCGCCGACCATCGGACGGATGTACCGCTTGGTCGGATGGGAACAGCGGACGAGGTCGCCGCCATCATCACGTTCCTCATCGACCCCGTGGCTTCATACGTCACTGGCGCGGTCTGGACGGTGGACGGCGGACGAACCGTCCTGGCAAATGCCGACGCGTCATCGTCCGAGGAAGAACTCTTCAGCACCGCGGAGACCTGGCATGTCCAGTGATCAGGGTCGTCCTCGGCAGCCGTTCACCTCCTCAAAGAGGGTCGAGGATCACGAGGCGGCGGTAAGCCTGAACATCCACGAGATGATCAAGGCGGTCGAGGATCGCGTCCCCGCCCTCAAAGGTTAGGCTCACCGGGCACCGACGCGCTCACGTTCGCGGCCAACACCCCGAGCGCCGAGAATGACGCTATGGACCGACCGCCACCACCCCCGGAGTTCTGGACACGCATGGTGAAACTCGCCATCGTGGCAGTAGTCATGGTGGTGTTCATTGTTGTGGCGATGATCGTCGTGGTGCTGGCGTTCCCACGGCTCTTGCCCGTGATCCTCGTCGGTCTCTTGGGTGCGGCCGTTCTGCTGTACGTCTACCGAGACCGGTTCATCCATCCAAATTGAGCCACTACCGAAAATCGGCATACGTTGACATCAACCCACGAAGGCGACTAGGCTCCGCGGCACATGACATACCAGTGGTTTTATGGCTAGCGGGTACGAGGCAGGCGAGTAAATCTCGCCGGCAGAGGCACTCGTGCCCGCAGACGCAGGAAGCGAAAGCTCCTGCGTTTTTTGTTTTCCCGCGGGGCGGGCTGAGCGGAAAGGCAACGACCGATGATCGTGGTGATGCGGCCGACGGCGACGTCGGAAGAGGTGGACGGAGTCAGGCGCACCGTCGAGGAGCACGGCCTCGAGGCCTTCTTGAGCGTGGGCGAGGAACGCACGGTGATCGGGGTCGTCGGCAGCGATCTCGAGAGCGTTGCGCACCTCGGCACGCTGGATGGCGTCGAGCAGGTGATCCGCATCAGCTCGCCGTACAAGCTGGCCAGCTCCGAGCACCAGGCCGAGCGGACCCGGGTGCGGGTGAACGGCGTCGAGCTCGGTCTCGGGCAGGAGCTGGTGGTGATGGCCGGGCCGTGTGCCGTCGAATCTCGCGAGCAGCTCATGCAGACCGCTCGTGCCGTGAAGCGCGAAGGTGCCCGCGTCCTGCGCGGCGGTGCCTTCAAGCCACGCACCTCGCCCTACGCGTTCCAAGGGCTGGGGCTTCCCGCCCTGAAGCTCCTGCACGAGGCGCATGACGAGTACGGCCTGCCGGTCATCTCCGAGGTCGTGGATCCCGCCGACGTCCCGGCCTTCGAGGAGCACGTCGACATCCTGCAGGTCGGCGCCCGCAACATGGCGAATTTCGTTCTCCTCAAAGCGGTGGGACAGAGTCGTCGCCCGGTCCTCCTGAAGCGCGGACTCAGCGCCACCATCGAGGAGTGGCTCCTCGCGGCCGAGTACATCCTGTCGGCCGGCAACCCGAACGTGATCCTGTGCGAGCGCGGGATCCGCACCTTCGAGACCGCCACCCGCAACACGCTCGACCTGTCGGCGGTCCCCGTCCTCCGCTCCCGGACGCACCTGCCGATCATCGTCGATCCAAGCCACGGCACCGGTCACCGGGCGCTGGTTGCGCCGATGGCCCTGGCGGGCGCCGCCGTTGGCGCCGATGGCCTGATCATCGAGGTTCATCCCGATCCGGCCAACGCCCGATCCGACGGCGACCAGAGTCTCAGCTTTGAGGATTTCGGTGCGCTCATGGACGAGCTGCGGCGCCTCCAATTCGTCCGGTCTGCCGATGCGGCCCCGGCTCCGGCGACCGCTCCAGACGCGACCGGGGAGATCGGCGATGTGCGCGACCGCATCGACGAGCTCGACGCGCGGCTGGCCGAGATGGTCCAGGAACGAGCCTCGCTCGCATTGGAGGTGCAGCGTCGGCGCGATGCCGGCGCCCACGGCCACGACGTACGCCGCGAGCGCGCTCTCCTCGAACGAGCCGCGAGCGGAACCACCGGACCGATGACGCCGGTCGAGCTGACGATGGTGTTCGACGCGCTCCTGCGCGCCTCGCGGTCGGTACAACGGCGTCATGCGCAGTCGGTGACCGAGGCCGAAGCTGCTTCTGTCGGACCTGGCCGGTGACGCCGGCTTCGACCGCTTTGACCATCACTCCGGCCCAGCGGCTGCGGGGGCGGCTGACGCTCCCGGCCGACAAGTCGATCGCGCATCGAGCGCTCATCTTCGCAGCGCTCTCGGGTGGGCCGAGCACCGTCAGCATGCGCTCGCCCGGACGCGACATCCTGAGCACGCTGGAGTGCCTGCAGGCGCTCGGGGTGTCGATCGAGCACTCCGCGGAGCAGTACGTGATCATTGACCGTCCATCGCGTGGCGGGGAGCTGGACTGCGGCAACTCCGGGACGACCATGCGGATGCTCGCCGGCGCGGTTGCGGGCATGCCGCTGACGGTCAGGCTCGACGGCGACGCGTCACTTCGCGCCCGCCCCATGGAACGCGTGGCGACGGTCCTTCGAACGGCCGGCGCGGAGGTGACGACCACCGATGGCCATGCGCCGGTGACCATCGTCGGACGGAACCCATTAGTGCCGGCGCCACACAGATTGCCGGTCGCCAGTGCCCAGCTTCTGGGGGCTGCCGTCCTTGCCGGCATGTGCGCCGCGGGCGAGACCACCATCGATACGCCCGGACCGACGCGCGACCACACGGAGCGGATGCTTGCCTTTTACGGCGTGCCGATCCACCGCGATGGCCGGGTGACGACGGTGACGGGCCCGGCACGCCCGCGGCCGTTCGAGCTGACGGTCCCGGGCGACCCCTCGGCGGCATCGGCGTGGCTGGTCGCGGCGGCCCTTCATCCCGATGCTGAGTTGACCATGATGGACGTCGGCCTGAACCCGACCCGGCTGGGGCTAGTCGGGCTGCTTCAGCGCATGGGCGTCGCGATCGAGACGAGCGTCACCGACGTCAGTGGGCCGGAGCCGGTGGGAGAGATCTCGGTCCGCGGCGGAAGCCCGCTTCGCGCCGTCAACGTGGGCGGAGGCGAGGTCGCAGAGCTGATCGACGAGCTGCCCCTGATCGCGATCGCCATGGCATCGGTGGAAGAGGTGTCCGAGGTCCGGAACGCCTCTGAGCTGCGAGTGAAGGAGACGGACCGCATCGCCGCTGTGGTCGCCGGATTGGACGCCATCGGCGCACAGGTGGAGGAGCTCTCCGACGGCTGGCGCGTCCGCAAGGGATCCCCGCGGAACGCGCGGATCACCACGCACGGGGATCATCGGATCGCGATTGCCTTCGCCATTGCCGCGGTCACTGGGGTGGCATCGGCTGTCGAGCTGGACGACCCCCATTGCGTGGCAGTCTCCTACCCTGAATTCTGGGACGACCTGGTGATGGTGCGAGGATGAGGCGCCTGCGTCTGCTGACCTCCGGCGAGTCGCACGGGCCGGGATTGTCGGGCATCTTCGAGGGGCTGCCTGCCGACATGC
>JBBJNX010000188.1:0-5001 GCA_037721115.1 Candidatus Limnocylindria bacterium | reverse complement strand
GATGAGGATCTCGACGTTACCTCGGAGGTCGCGCGCACGAGGGTCAATGTCGTCCTCCGACACCGGGACAGCGGCACCGAGTACGACGTGCCTGCGACTGGGCTGCTGTCGCCCGATGGCGCCGGAGATGGTGAAATCAGGATTGCCCATCGCGCGCAGGTTGATATCGACCTGCTGACCGTCGCCGCCGGTTCGGAGCTCCGAAGCGGGACGTGGGACATTCTGGTGCACATCTACAGTTGCGGATGGGGTGCGGTCCGAGCTCTCCCGTGCACCGTGGAACAGCTGCGCGCCGTGGAGCCAGTGGTCGTGGTCAGCCTGGACTTCACCGCCACCCCGTGCGTCACGGAGACGCGGACGCTCGCGGTCAACGTCGAAGGTCGTCCCATGCCGGGACCTTCCTCCGCGAGGAATGGCAGCGTCAGCCTCGTCCGGCGACTGCGGCGCATGGCTCCGCCGCGTTTTCGGCGCTGGGCGAGGCGTGTTCTGCTGCGGTGGAACCGGAGGAGCCGCTGATGCATGCCGCCGCGCAGCACGCCAACATCACCCTGATCCGCATCCCTATTCCGGTTGGCCGGGACGTCCAAGGAACCTTGGCCTGTAGGCCGCCCAGGGCAAGTACGTGTATTTCGTCGACAGCGACGACTGGATTGGCGACGAGGCACTCGAACGGCTCCTTGAGCGTGCCGAGAGCATGAGGCCGACGTCGTGATCGGAAAAGAGGTCGGTCATGGCAAATCGGTGCCGCGCGAGGTATTCCGTCGCAACGTTGACGATGCGACTCTGGCCAGCTCGCATCGGCTGCTGATCCTGACTCCACATAAATTGTTCCGGGTACCGAGAGGGCAGAGATGAACGCAGCGCCGGGCCGGCTAGTAGAGTTAGGCGCGAGATGGATACGGGATCACTCGAGGCCAGTCAGGTCATGCGTTCCTCAGCCGGCGATCAGGGACGCCGCAGGTCCTCACCGTCGTAGGCTCAGAGAGCATGAAGGCGGACGGTGATGCCCTGACTCCCGGCCAGCTACTTGACGCGCGATGCGAGGGTGACCGATTCGTGATTCGGCTGGCGTCGTACAACGGCGCGCTGATTGCCAAGCCGCGAACGAGCGCCGCAGTTCTGCGCATCGATCCGAGCAGTGATCCATCCGTTGCCGACGCCACCTTCAGTATGTCGGTCGAACATCTCCTGCCGCGTAGCGTTGCGCACACCACCATCGACCTGTATCGCGAGGAGCGCGGCCGCGAGTCTCGCATCAGCGCGCCACAGGATTTCCAGGGTAAGCCGGGGTCATCTCACGGCATCGCCGTGTTCCCCTATACGACCGCCAAAGGCAACCTTTCCCTCTCGCTCGTGCGCACTCTCCGGCGTCGGCCGCTCAGGGTCGTCGTCCTGGTTCACCAGCTGAACTTCTCTGGCGGCAAGACAACCATGATGTTCAAGCTGGCCTCCATGCTTCAGGCGGCTGGCTTTGACGTCACGCTGACGGCCTTCTGGCTCACTTCCACGCCGATGGTGTACCAGCCGCCCGAAGACGTGACTCTCGGCTACATCGACTCGCAGATGCTCCAAGAACCCGATGAAGAACCGCTTCGCATGGTCATGCCACAGTTCTCGGCCTCGGAGCGGACGCAGGGCAGGATCAAGACGTACTTTGCCGAGATCGATGCCGACGTGGTGTATCTGCCCGACTACGACAGTGCGCTCTACGACATCGTCCTCGACGCCATGCCCCCCCAGGTGCTGTCAATCATCGGTGACCACAACGGCGGCCGATACGGCGCGGCGCTGGCCCTGGGAAGCGTGCCGGCGAAGAGTGAGCGCAATCGACTGTTTCGCGCAGCCACGCAGCGTTTCGACGCCGTGCACATCATCAACCCCATCGTGCAGGGCGCCTATGAGGCATCGACCCGCAGATCAGTCTTCTGCATCCCGAATTCAGTGGCCATGGGCCCTTCGGTCGGCGCTGACTTCACGAAGCATCGCCGGATCATCGCCGCCGGACGGCTTACCCCGTCGAAGGGCTTCGTGGATCTCATCGGGGCGTTCGCGAGGGTGCGAACCACTCATCCGGAGTGGACGCTGGATATTTTTGGCCAGGGCGAGATGTCCGAGCAGTTGCAGGCGTTGATCCGCGAGCTGGAACTTGAGGGTGTCGTCACCATCAAGGGACCAACCGGCTCGCTGCTCGACGAGATGCTGGCCAGCTCACTCCATGTCTCGGCGAGCAGCTTCGAATCCTTCGGCCTGACGATGGCCGAGGCTATGACCGTCGGGCTTCCGGTCCTCGCCCAGCACCGCACGGCCGGAGCCGCGTACCTGCTTGGCGAGGGCCGCGGATTCATTGCGGAATCCGGAACGGAGGAATCGCTTGCCGCGAGAATGGACGAGCTGCTTCGCGAGATCGAGCTCCGGGATCCTGCGGGCATGATCCAGCAGAACGTGTCCGCCGCGAGCCACTTCGTCGGACAGTTTTCCACAGAGTCCGTCATCAGGAGCTGGAAGACTGAGATTCATCGACTCTATGACAGGAAGATCGCGAGTCTATACGGCTGAGGCCCTCTACCAGCTTCTACTCATCGAGAGCGGGAAGGATGATGCTCTCCACGAAGCGTTGCGATGCGCGCCCATCGGCAACCTCGAATGACGCATCTCGAAAGCAGCGCACGCGCTCGAGGTATACCGGCCCTTCGCGCAGCCAGCGGCCCAATGCTCGGGTATCGGTGAAGACGGGACCCGGCACGCCGGAACGGTAGTCGAAGTAGAAGCCGCGCTCCCGCTCGTAGGCGTCGAGGTCGGGAGCGAAGAACGCCATTGGTCGCTCGAGCAGCGAATACTCGAAGATTGCGCTCGAATAATCGGTGATGAGAACGTCGCTGATGAGCATCAGCTCGTTGATGTCAGGGTGGTCCGACACATCGAATGCAAAGCCCGCCATCGCCGCGCCGATGCGGGTGCGGGCTCGCACGAACGGGTGGAGGCGGACGAGGAGGATGAAGGAGTCGCCGAGCTCTCGCATCAGCTCCCCGACGTCCAGCCCTTCGCCATGGCGCGCTCGGGTCACCCGCTCGCCGCGGAATGTCGGCGCGTAGAGGATGACGCGACGGTTCGACGGCAGTTGGTAGCGCTGCCGAACTTCTGCCGATGCGCGCGCGATGGTATCGGCATCGGAAAACAGGTCCGTGCGCGGAATACCCAAGTCTGAGACGAACCGCTCCGGCGGCTGTCCGAACGCCTCTGCATAGTGCGGCGTGGCCGTTTGCGAGCCGATCAGGCACAGGTCGTAGTTGGAATGGATCCGGACGCGGCTGGTCAGGGCTTCATCCGCGCCGAACGTTCGGTCGAGCACGCTGTAGCCGATCTTCTTGAACGCGCCGCTGGCGTGCCAGGTCTGAACCACGGTCATGCCGGGACGTGGGTCGATGACGTAGAGCGGGAAGAAGTAGTCGTCGATGACGACCAGGCGGGCGCGCGCGAGGTGGTATCCCGCGCTCAGTGCCCAGAGGGCGCCGCTCAGTCGCCCGCGCCAGCCCTCCGCGGCGCGATGCGCCAGGACCGAGACGCTGACCTCGGGATGTCGACGCCGCAGCTCGGCATGGATGAACGCGAGATTGCCCCCGAGCCGATCGGCGTGTGAGGTGGCGAGGAGAACACGGCGGCGCAGTGGCAGGCGTCGACCCAGCGCGAAGCCGACGCGCACGAGCCAGATGCGAATGACAACGACCAGTCCCTTCACCGGCCGATGACGAAGGTGTCGATGATCCGGTCGGTCGCATTGTCGTCGCGGCGGTCGAAGTGCTTCTGCGCGAAGGCCGGGACCTTGTGTGCCTCGTAGTCGTCGTGGCGCAGGGCGTCGAGCATTTCCTCGAACGTGCGCGCGATACGTCCGGGGACGAACTCTTCGAACGGGACGTAAAAGTCGCGCGACGCGACGTACTCGTCGAGGTCGTAGGCGAAGAACAACATCGGCCTCAACAGCGTGGAAAATTCGAACACGATCGACGAGTAGTCGGTGATGAGGAGGTCGACCGCAAACAGCAGGTCATTGACGTCGATCGGCGTCCGGGTGGCGTCGATGAGCCGGTCGCGGAAGACCGCGGGAATCGGCCAGGGCTCGCGCACGAATGGATGCATCTTCATGATCATCACCGCGTCCTTGTCCACGCAGACCGCATGGAGCGCGGCGAAGTCGATCAGCTGATAGTCGTAGCCGGCATTGCGCGGACCTGAGCCGCGGAACGTCGGCGCGAAGAGGATTGTGTGCCGTCCCGCGATTGTTGGAAATGCACCTATGGCCTTCTCCCGTCCGGCCGCGCGCTGCGACTCGTCGAAGAATCGGTCCATGCGCGGGATACCGGTCGGTACGACGCGCTCTTCGGGGATGCCGAACGCCTCCGCGTAGAACGGCACATCGTGCTCGGAGCTCACGATGGCGTGGGTATAGTTCTTGTGCCGACTGGAAAATGGGCTCGGGCCGCCCGGCTTCCCGATCCGGCTGTAGCCGACGGTCTTGAACGCACCCGACGCGTGCCAGAGCTGGATGACCTTCACGTCGGGACCGGCATCGAAGCGATAGATGATGGGCTGGTAATCGTCGAGAAATATCACGTCGGCGCGCGCGAGCAGACGCGGCAGGCGCCATCGGTCCCGCCAGCTGCGCTTCGCCGCGATGCTTGGCTTGAATATGGTGCTGAGCTCGTATTCGCGGTCGAGGCCGCGCTCCACCATGCGATCGTGGACGACCGCCAGGTTGCCCGCCAGGGAGGCGTGCGAATCCGACGTAAAGAGGATGTGACGGCCATGTCCTCGCTTGGTAGCGCGCGCGATGTCGGCAAGCGCCATGAAGATGCGTACCCGCACCACTGTGTTGAACCACGAGGTGACGCGGCGGCGCGGAGAAGGTCGCTTTCGACGGGCGCGGGGACGGCGGCGGCGGATCGTGAGGGAGAGTGCGCCGGTGACGTCGTCGATCAGCGGGCTGATCCGATATCGGCCCCATCG
>JBBJNX010000187.1:0-5024 GCA_037721115.1 Candidatus Limnocylindria bacterium | reverse complement strand
CCGGCTCCAGTGATGGCGCCCTCGGGCTGCTGCTGCGCGATCGCACCATCGGCGTCCTCGGCCGCGCGCTGCTGCTGGCGGCGACCGTCACGACCGCGTCGGTCCTGATCGGCGTCCCGATCGCCTGGTTCACGACCAGGACTGACCTTCCCGCGCGACGAGCGTGGACGATTCTCTCCATCCTGCCGCTCGTAGTGCCCAGCTACGTGGGCGGCTATGCGATTGTCGCCGCCTTCGGTCCCCGCGGTGCGCTCCAGTCGCTCCTCGAGCCGCTGGGCGTCACGCGCCTGCCGGAGCTCTACGGCTTTCCGGGCGCCGCCCTGGTGCTGACGCTCTTCAGCTTCCCGTACGTCGTGCTCAGCGTGCGCGGCGCGCTGCTGCGCCTGGATCCGGCCTACGAGGAGGTGAGCCGTTCGCTGGGTCGGGGGCCGTGGCGCACGTTCTGGTCCGTGACGCTCCCGCAGCTGCGCCCGGCGATCACGGCGGGAGCGCTGCTCGTCGCGCTCTACGCGCTTGCCGATTTCGGCGCCGTCAGCCTGCTCCAGTTCGATTCATTCACGCGCGCCATCTACGTCCAGTACCGCGCCAGCTTCGATCCGACGCTCGCGGCCGTGCTGGCCCTCATGCTCGTGGCCTGCACCGCCGGCGTGCTGCTCGCCGAGTCTCGGTTGCGCGGTCGTGCTCGCTACCACGGCTCGGGCGGCGGGGCGCGGCGATCGGTCACTGTCGTGCGCCTCGGGGCGTGGCGCTGGCCGGCCCTGGCCTTCTGCCTCATCGTCGTGGGGCTGACGGTGGTGGTGCCGATCGGCACGATCACGTTCTGGCTGCTTCGCGGCCTGGCGGCCGGCGAGGCCCTCGGCCTCGTCCTCGACGCCGCGCTCAACTCGGTCATCGCGTCCGGGCTGGCGGCCATGCTCGCCGTGCTTGCCTCGATACCGGTCGCCGTGCTGGCGGTCCGTCATCGCGGCCTGCTGTCGTCCGTTGTCGAGCGGGCGACCTACGCCGGATTCGCGCTTCCCGGGATCGTCATCGGCCTTGCCTTCGTCTTCGTGGCGGCCAGGTTCCTGCCGGCCATCTACCAGACCCTGCCCCTGTTGCTGGTGGCGTATCTCGTCCGCTTCGCGCCGGAGGCGGTCGGCATCACCCGCGCCTCGCTGCTCCAGGTCAGCCCGCGGGTCGAGGAGGTGGCGCGAACGCTGGGGCGCCGGCCGGGCGCGGTCCTGCGCGAGGTAACGCTGCCGATCATTCGGCCCGGGCTGGCAGCCGGCGGTGCGCTCGTCTTCCTGACCGCGATGAAGGAGCTGCCGACCACCATCCTGCTGGCGCCGACCGGGTTCGACACGCTGGCGGTCCGGATCTGGAGCGCCACCAGCGAGGGATTCTTCGCACGTGCCGCGGCGCCCGCGCTGCTGATGGTGCTGGTTGCCGCCATCTCGCTCTCCCTTGTGCTGCGCCAGGAGCGAAGCCGATGACGACCATGGCCGCGCGAACGGAGGTCACAATGCCGCAGATGACCAATCCGCTCCACGATCCACAGCTCGCCTTCCGCACGCTGGCGCTCAAAAAGGCGTTCGACGACGTAATCGCGGTTGACGGCGTCGACCTGGACGTGCGGCGCGGCGAGTTTCTCTCGGTGCTCGGCCCATCGGGCTGCGGAAAGACGACCCTGCTGCGGCTGGTGGCCGGATTCGAGCGACCCGACAGTGGCGGCATCGAGATCGGTGGACGCGTTGTCGCCGGCCCGCGGCGTCACCTGCCTCCCGAGCAGCGGCACATCGGCATGGTCTTCCAGGAATCGGCACTCTTCCCGCACCTGGACGTCGCCGGAAATATCGGCTTCGGGCTGCCGCGCCGCGATAGGGAGAGCCGGATCGCCGAGCTCGTCGCGTTGGTCGGCATGGCAGGCTTGCAGCGACGCATGCCGCACGAGCTGTCCGGCGGTCAGCAGCAACGAGTGGCGCTCGCGCGCGCACTCGCTCCGCACCCCGCCCTGATCCTGCTTGACGAGCCGTTCAGCAGTCTCGACGCGACGCTCCGCTCGCAGCTGCGCGTGGACGTTCGGGAGATCCTGCGCAGCGCCGGGGCCACCGCGCTCTTCGTCACACATGACCAGGGAGAGGCGCTCGAGATCAGCGACCGTGTGGCCGTGATGCGTGCCGGACGCATCGAGCAGGTCTCCACGCCCGCCGAGCTCTACCTGCGTCCGGTCAATCGCTTCGTGGCGGGATTCGTCGGTGAGGCGAATCTGCTCCCCGGTGAAGTACGGCATGGCGAGGTTGAAACCCTGGTGGGCCGATTCCGCGGCGAACCCGGCGCCCTCGCCGATGGCGTCCATGCAGAGGTCCTGCTACGGCCCGAGCAACTGCACATGTTGCCGGTCGACGGCCTCGCGAGCGTGCCCCGCCCCGAGAGCGTGCTCACGGTCATCCGCCGAGTCTTTCACGGCTCGGAGGTCCATCACGTGCTTCGCAGCGCAACCGGCTTCGAGTTCGAGGCGGCCACACCCTCGAGTGCCACGATCGAGGTCGGCACGCGAGTGATCGCGCACGCGCGCGCCCGCGATGTCCCGGTCTACCCGCTCGACGGCGAGTAGGCCCCCACGAAGTCCAGGATCTCGCGCCAGGAGGCGTCGCTCGCATCGGCGAATTCAGCCGCCTTTCGGTCGAAGAACGAGTGCGGGGCATTCTCGTAGACGACGGTCCGGTGTTCCACGCTGGCTTCGTCGAGGGCTCGGTCGAAGATCTCGTGATGTTCGGCAGGAATGCCCGCATCGGCACCCCCGTAGATGGCGAGGACGGGGCAGGCAAACCGTGAGGCCTCGTCGGCCGGCGCAGGGAGGCCCGTCCGATGCGGACCGACTGGCCATGGATACAGGCCGATGACGCCCGCAAGCCCGTGCCCGCTGGCCGCCTGGAGCAGGCTGATCCGCCCGCCAAGGCAAAAGCCGATGGTGAAGACCCGATCCACCCGTTCGCGCATGTGCGCGATTGCCGCGGCGACATCTTGATCGACCGTGTCCGCCTGCAGCTGCATGACGTGCGGCTCATATTCGAAGCCCTCGCCGCGGTTGGATTCTGCCGTGCGCGCGAAGAAGTCCATGGCCACGGCGTGCACGCCGGCCTCGGCGAAGCGAAGGACGAGCTCCTCGTAGTAGGGATGCATGCCACGCACATCCGGAAGGATCACCACGCCCGCGCCAGACGGCGTCTCGGCGGTGGCCGCGTAGGCGGCAAACTCGGTTCCGTCGCGGCTGGTCAGTGTCAGCTCGCCCGCGTCAAGCGCGGAGCCGCGGATCGGGGGGAGCGGAGGTCGGGAATCGATATCGAAGCACATGGAGATCAGGATGGCATGTGGCGTGCCGGACGCTCGGTCGCATTCGCCAGCTTCCGCACCAGCGAGCCGAGAGCGGGCGTACCGCCGTCGCGCATGGCGGCAACCAATGCGGAGCCGATGATCAGCCCGTCAGCAACAGGCGCCAGCGCCGCTACCTGCTCGGGCGTGCTCAGCCCGAAGCCGGCAGCAACCGGCGCGCGTCCGGCCGCTTGCTCACGGACCGACGCGATCAAGGTAGCGGCCTCCGACGCAACTGCGTCGCGAGCGCCCGTCACCCCAAACAGCGGCACCACGTACAGGAAACCCGTCGACGCCTTCACGGCAGCCTCGATGCGCGCGGCTGAGGTGTTCGGGGCGACCAGGAACGAGATGGCAAGTCCCAGTGCGGCGGCGAGACGCTCGAGCCGCGGCGACGCCCCGGATGGAAGGTCGGGCACGATGAGCCCGTCCACCCCTGCCGCGCGCAACGCGTGCAGCGTCTCGTGCTCGCCGGCCGCCAGCAGCGGGTTCAGGTAGCTCATCACCATGATCGGGGTCGTGTGGCCTCGCGCACGCAGGGATGCGACCAGGCGTTGCGCCGAGGGCAGCCCGCCACCGGCCGCCAGGGCCACGCGGCCGGCATCGGCGATGGTTGGACCATCCGCCAACGGATCGCTGAACGGGACGCCGACCTCCAGCAGATCGGCGCCGGCGTCGAGTGCCGCCTCGGCGGCATCGAGCCCATCGGTCTCGGTTGGGTAGCCTGCCAGGATGTAGGCGATCAACGCGGTGCGCCCGCCCGTCGCGGCAGTCTCGAACGCCTGGCGGATGCGCCCGGGGCCGTTCAATGCCCCGGCAGCTCATGCTCGAGAATGCCCAGGTCCTTGTCGCCGCGCCCGGACAGGTTGACGAGGATCTGCGCGTCTACGGGCAGCTCCGGCAGCATCCGCAGCACGGCGGCCACCGCGTGTGCCGATTCGAGCGCCGGAATGATCCCGCACGTGCGCGCGAGCCAGGTGGTGGTCTCGAGCGCCTCCGCGTCTGTCGCCCGTACAACCTCGAGTCGGCCCGATTCGGCGAGCGCCGCCAGCTGCGGACCGACGCCTGGATAGTCGAGCCCCGCGCTGACCGAATGCGGCTCGACGACCTGGCCGGCGGCATCCTGGGTGAGCATGGTGAATGCCCCGTGCAACACACCGGGGGCACCAAGGCCCAGCGAGGCCGCATTGTCACCGAGCGCATCGCCGCGACCGCCAGCCTCCACTCCGATCAGACGAGCCGCGGTATCCAGGAAGGGGCGCATGATCCCGATCGCATTGCTGCCGCCACCCACGCAGGCCACGACCGCGTCCGGCACACGACCGATGAGCGTCATCAGCTGGGCCCGCGCCTCGCGCCCGATCACCTCCTGGAGCGAGGCGACCATCTCCGGATACGGGTGGGGCCCGGCGGCGGATCCGAGCACGTAGAACGTGTCCTCGACGTTGGCGACCCAGTCGCGCAGCGCCTCGTTCAGGGCGTCCCGCAGCGTCCCGTTACCGGTCGTGACCGGCCGGACCTCGGCGCCGAGCAGGCCCATGCGCCGCACGTTCGGCGCCTGCCGCTCGATATCGGTGCTGCCCATGTAGACGACGCAGTCGAGACCGAGCAGTGCGCAGGCGGTCGCTGTGGCCACGCCGTGTTGACCGGCCCCGGTCTCAGCGATGACCCGC
>JBBJNX010000186.1:0-5039 GCA_037721115.1 Candidatus Limnocylindria bacterium | reverse complement strand
CGTCACCGAGGCTGTGGTCCTACGTACGCATGAGGTTCCCCATTCACTCACATGCCTACAAGCTCCCCGGACACTCCCGGGACCGCTTCGCGGCGATCGGGTCGATGGCTTACAACAGCCGGATCGCAGGAGCCCTACTCGATCGAGCCGCCTTCCTACGCATCGGCGGAGCGCTGCCGA
Organism: Candidatus Limnocylindria bacterium; assembly: GCA_037721115.1. Taxonomy (GTDB): domain Bacteria; phylum Chloroflexota; class Limnocylindria; order QHBO01; family QHBO01; genus JACDBZ01. The sequence continues at coordinate 4,859 of JBBJNX010000186.1, read as the reverse complement.
CCGCTCGCTCCCCATCCGCCGTCTCGTGCGGCCGCGCGGGATCGACAGCCTGGACAAGGCATCTGCGATTGTTGCCGCTGCCCGCACGCTAACGGAGGGAACAACGTGATCTTCGGGATCATTCGCAGAGATGGCAGCCGCCTGTGGCCCGGACACCTCGACTCGATGAGGCGAGCGGCGCATGACTCACCTCGGTCTGATGCCTCGACGGTCCTGCTCAATCCCGTCGGGTTCGGCCACGCGGCCGCAGCGACCTCCGCCTCTCCCGCGCCCTCTCACGTAGTGTACGACCGAGACACTATTTTCGTAGGGCAGGGTCGGCTTGACAACCGACCCGAGCTAGCCGCACTGGCTGCCCCGGGCGAACGGCATTCGTCGATACGTGATGTCGAACTCATCCGACGCGCCCATATTAGATGGGGCGTGGCCGCGCCAGACCGGCTCCATGGTGACTGGTCGTTCGCCACCTACGACCTGCGGAGCGGGGACCTCCTCGTCGCCCGTGATCACTTCGGCGACACGTCGATGTTCGTGCTCGTCAGCCGAGCCCTGGTGGCGTTTGCCTCCGACATTCAGGTCCTCCTTGCGGCCGGGCTTCCAGGGCTGCGCATCGACGAGCTCGCTGTAGCCCACTCCCTCGTGAATTGGCCGATGCTCGACAGCGACCGAACCATGGTCGAACCGGTCAGGCGGCTGCTGCCCGGCCACATGCTGACGGTCTCGGCCACCAAGGCCGGTACGACGCGATACTGGTGTGTCGACGACATCGAGCCCGTTCGTCTTTCCGCCCGAAGCGACTACATCGAACGACGCACCCGCGTCATCGATGCCTTCATCGCCCTGTCCGACGCAGCCGTCGAACGCCGCATGAAGGCGGACACCACCGGCTCGTCGCCAACCGCGATCTCCATGAGCGGCGGCCTCGACTCGACCATCATTGCCGCCTTGGCGGCCCGGCACGCGCCATCGAGCACGATCCACGCGCTCACCTCCGTGCCGCTCTTCGACAGCTCCCATCTCGGCGACTGGACAGACGAAACGCGGCTCGCCACGGCTGCCGCACGCCGGATCGACATTCCGCTCCACTTCATCGACGGGCATGAGATTACGCCCGTGGTCGCGACGCGGCGTTTCGTTGACATTCTTCCGGACCTCGCCCTGCAAACATTCAACGCGCACTGGATGCTCCCGCTATACGGGCGGGCTGCCGACCTCGGGTGTTCGACCCTCCTAACGGGATCGGCAGGCAACGCAACAGTCTCCTGGCATGGCGACATCACCTCGCACCCACTCCGCGCCCAACTTCGGCTGCGGGGCCCGCGGTGGGCTGCGGCTCGCGCGTTCGCGCAGATCCGACGCGCCCTGGCTGGCTCGAGCGTCGGCCAATCACTGGCCGTTCAAGATCTCCGAGCCCGGCAAGCGGCTCGTGAAGCCAGCCCCACGTCAATCGCTCCTGCGCTCGCCAGTCGCCTTCGGCTGCACGAACGCCGCGCACGCGAAGACCAGCGTCTCGATGGTGTCAGCACGCGCGGAGTGATGCTGGCCAGCATGGCCACGACGCGAGGCGCCACCGCCACGCTCGGCCGAGCGTTCGGTGTCGCCGTCCGCGACCCGACTGCCGATCTCGGCCTGCTTCGCTTCGTCCTCGGGGTCCCCGATCGGGTATTCATCGATCCCGCCACCGGCATGGACCGCTGGCTCATCCGCGCCTCCATGCGATCGTTCCTGCCCGACGCGGTCACGACCAACCGACATCGGTATATGCAAGGAGCCGACCTTGTGCAGCGACTGCGTGTCCAACCTCTGGAGGTCGACGAGGTTCTGGTAGAGCTCGCAGAAGGCGCCGCAGGCAACTACCTCGACGTGGCCCGGATGCGAGCCGCCTGGACGCACGTGCAAGGGGAGCTCTCCTTGGCCTCGCTGGTCGAAGCACGACAGGTGCTTCTCCGCGGCGTCATGAGCGGACTCGTGATCCAACGATTGACCGACCTAATCACGCGTAGTATACCTGACTCCCCATCCGACTCGTGACAGGAGGCCGTGTGCCCGACGCAGAGCAGTCCAATCAGTCCCAAGGGCTCCGCGCGTCGTTCTCGGCGGCAGCGCAGCCAATCTGGCAGCGGCCCAAGATCATCCGCATCTCCCTCAAGCACACCCTCGGCGGCTCCGGCACCTTGCCCGAAACCTGCGGAAATATGGGCACTCACCCCTTTTGCTGAGCACCGACGGGCCTCCGCCGGAAGTGTCGGGCAGCCGTACGGGGACCATCGTGATCAACGGTGCGCTCTCCCGGCGCGGCGCGGCCCGATCGGGGCACGATGCGGGCCCCCGGTCGCGGAGGTCGGCCGACTATGGCAGGGGGAGGATGACGCAACTGCTGGCACGAAGCGATCAGGGGCCGCGGGCATGAGCGGATTCATGGGAGCTGACTGGGGCAAGTGGCGGCTGGACGCTTTGCGGGCCGGGCTCGTGGTCGAAACCGGATCGTGGAGCGACCTCACAGGACGCGACCAAGGACGGCTACGGGCGCTCATCGCCGCAGGATCAGTGGAGTGACGACCACCGACCCGTCGGTGTGGCAGTCTGTACGCGTGCACGCCGACTCGTTCATCACACGAAACGATGAACTAATGTCGGCGCCGGTTGACGATGAAGTTGTGTTCCTCAACCCGGCGACCGGCAACTACGTCGCACTCGACGCGATCGGCCGACGCGTTTGGGAGCTCCTCGAGGCGCCGACCACGCTCACGTCACTTGTCGACTACCTCGTCGAAGAGTTCAACGGCGATCGTGATGACATCACAACTGATGTCGTCACCTTCCTCGACGACCTAGTCACCGAAGGAATGGTTTGTGTCGACGACCGACCGCCTGCGTAGGGCGCGGTCTCTCACCTGGACCGAGCACGCTGCTGTTGTCGAGGCCGTTGTCGTGCTCGGCGCCCCGCGTGTGGCCGTGCCACACCTGCCGTTTCGCCTCCTCGCCCGACTTGTCGGTCTCACACCCGGTGATGCGGAGGCCTCCGACGCAGCCGGTCGTGCCGCAGAAGTCGGCCTCGCCGTGCGCCGCTCCGCCGCATACCTCCCTTTCGAAACCACATGTCTCATGCAAGCGTTGGCCGGCGCGGCAATGCTGCATCGCCGCCACATGAGAGCCGTCCTCCAGTTCGGTGTTGCCAACGACGACTCGATGATCGACAAGTTGATCGCCCACGCATGGCTGCTTGCGGGGGCGAGGTCCTCACGGGGGGGGCGGCGTTGCCAATCGGTTCGCACCCGTTTCTGCGATCACACAGCCCCTCCAAGGCCACGACTCCGCGTACGCTGACCCCAGATGGCGCCCTTCGACTACGAAGCCTTCGGCCTGGTTTGGCGGACGCCGTTCCCGTGCGCCGCCTTGCGACTCGCGTCGCCGGGCGGCGTACCGGACGTCACGATCGAGGAAGGCGAGGTGCCCCGAACTCTCGACGAGCCGCATCTCAGCGAGGAGTCGTTTGACGCCAAGCCAGGGCGATTCCTGCTTCGCGGCGGCTCCCGCGCCGGTCGCTTGTTCGGTGCGCACGGCGGCCTCACCGTTCAGCGCAACCCCGGTGCGGACGACGGCGTCCTTTCTCGCTACTTCACCGACCGTGTCATGGCCGCCGCGCTGCGGCAGCGCGGCTTCTTCGTGCTGCACGCCAACGCGGCCGCGACCCCGCTCCGGGCCGTGGTCGTCACGGGCGAGTCCGGAGCCGGCAAGTCGACGACGCTCGCAGCGCTATTGGACCGCGGTCTGCCCATGCTGGCCGACGACATCTGTGCGCTCACCCTCGGCGCCGACGGGCGCGCCATGGTGGTTCCGGGCATTGCCCAGCTTCATCTCACCGAGGAGGCTGCCGCGGGCTTGGGCGTCGCGATCGACAGCTATCCGCTGCAGCCATGGCGGCGGATGAAGGCCGCCATACCGACGCACACCCGCATGGCCGAGTGCCCGGTCGCCCTCGCGGCGATCTACGTGCTCTCCCTTCGAGACGACGCCGATGCCATCGGCGTCCGCGTTACGGCCCTCGACGGTGCCGCCAAGTTCGGCGCTCTTCAGAGGGCCATTTACGGCCCGCTGCTCCCCGACGAGCAACCTGCCCTCTTTCCACTCGCCGCGTCCGTGACGGCCCACGTTCCCATCGTCCGCATCGAGCGCCCCCGCGGCCGGTGGTCGATCGACGCGGTGCTCCGCGAGATTCTGGCCTGAGCGGTATCGATGAGCTGACGTGCGGACTGCGAGGAGCCGCGCTTAGGCCGGCCCGGCCCTTACCTCCCAGGCCGCGCAGCGTGGCCTCGGCGGTGGATGCCGCGCTGAACCGGCGAACTACCGCTGGACGTGCAAGCGTGCCAAGCCCGTGGCGCGCGTGACGTTCACGACCATCGGCTGACTCCGGCGCTTGGCTGTCGCGTCACGGCGTGACGCCGCGTAGAATCAGGCGGTCCACCGGCAGCGGACAGGTCATCTCGCCAAGCTCCCAACGGCGCGAGCAGCGCGGGGTCGCCGTAAACCGTTGCCGCAAGCTCGTGGGCGGTTCGGGCGCTGCAGGCCGCGCCCGCGTCGCGGGGGTTTCTGAAGAGACTCATGACCGGCCTTAAAGCCCACGCGGCGCGCACCGGCCAGCTGGTAGACGCCCGGCGGCGGAGTCGATAGCGATCGCTCGTGGCGTCACCGCCGACAGCCGCCGATTTGGGCTGCGCGTGGGGCCCTCTCCGGCACGAGAATTTCATGCTCGATAATCGCCCTCCTGTAAACCTGCACGCGCTTCCGCTCGAGGGGGCGGGGCGGGGAGACGGTCGCTAACCGGCTGCGGCGCCGTACCCCGCCGCGCGACGTCGGTC
>JBBJNX010000185.1:0-5045 GCA_037721115.1 Candidatus Limnocylindria bacterium | reverse complement strand
CCGCGGCGAGCCGCGTCTCGAGCCGCTGCTCGAGCGAGGTGCGCAGCGCGATCCCGAACTGCCACCACACGACGATCCCCAGGACCGCGATGGTGGCCGCCACGGCGGCGCCGTACGTGAACGCCAGGCGCGTCCGGATCGTCACGGTCGCGGTGCATCCGACGGGGCGCGGAGCACGTAGCCGGCACCGCGCACGGTTTCGAGGCGCGGTCGTTGTTGCCCTTCGCCGAGCGCCTCGCGCAGCGAACGCACGTAGACGTCGATGATGCGTGGCGAGCCCTCGAAGGCCCAGTCCCAGACCTGGTCGAGGATCGCGCTGCGGCTCAGGACCGCGTCCACGTTGCGCGCGAAAAACTCGAGCAGCGTGAACTGCCGCGAGGTGAGCTCCAGGTCGCGGCCCGCGGCGCGGGCGCGGTGCGCGGCCGGATCGATCTCGAGGTCGCCGACCTGCAGCACCGTCGGGCGCTCGACCGTGCCGCGCCGGGTGAGCGCCCGCAGTCGAGCCAGCAGCTCGGTGAAGGCGAACGGCTTGACCATGTAGTCGTCGCCGCCGGCGTCGAGCCCGCGCACGCGGTCCTCCACCGCATCGCGCGCGGTCAGGAACAGCACCGGAGACCAGCGCCCGGCGCTGCGCAGGTCGCGGCACAGGCTGTAGCCATCGCCGTCGGGCAGCATGACATCGAAGATCATGGCGTCATACGGCGACTCGGTGGCGCGCCAGCGCCCGTCCTCGATGCTGGCTGCGTGGTCGACCGCGTGCCCCTCGCGACGCAGCCCGCGCAGCAGGAGGCCGCTCAGGCGCACATCGTCCTCCAGCAGCAGGATCTTCATCGGGCAGCGGGTGCATGTTCGGTCATACCGCGAGCGTGACGCCCGAGATGTGAAGCGCAGATGAATGGGGGTGCGTCACGGATCCAGTGTGAGCCGAATATGAATCGGGCGGGCCGCGCCATTAACCATCGGCTCATGGGTTCGCGTCGATCCTGGGTTCAGCACGCCGGCCAGGCAGGTCGGCACATACACACGAAAAGGGGAACGCATCATGAACCTCAAGCGATTGCGAGATCCGTTGGTCGCGGCGCTCGGCGCGCTGCTGATCGGCGGCGTGAGCGTGGCAATGGCCAACAACCATGGCACGCCCACTGACGGGCCGGCGGTGAATGCAGAGGAGCCGGCGGGCGGCTCGGACACCGATACCCTCGAGGAAGGTGACCAGACCGGTGCCGACAGCGAGGCGGCTGAGGACACCGAGGCTGACGAGGCCGGTCCTGAGGAGCAGGAGCCGAACTACGCGGGAGCGGCGACCATCGCCGTCGACGAGTCGACCATGCCGGAGGACGAGGCGGCTGAGGCAGCTGCGCTGGCCGGCCTGGCCACGCTCAGCCAGGCCGACGCGGAGGCAGCTGCGCTGGCAGCCGTCAGCGGCGACATCATGCAGGCCGAGCTCGACAACGAGAACGGCTTCGTGGTCTGGTCGATCGAGGTCCGCGACGCCGCGGGCACCGTCCACGACGTCAAGATCGACGCCGGCAACGCTGCGGTGCTCGGCACCGAGGCCGGTGAGGACGACGCCGAATAGGCATCGCCACGACAGTCGCCGGTCGGCCCCCAGGGGCTGGCCGGCGTCTTCATGTCCTGCGAGCCGAGTGACGTCGTCGAGGCGCGCGATGATCTCGCGATCGGCGGCCAGCAGTTCGACGTTCTGCCGATCCTCGACGTCCGCCTCGGCGGCAGCGTGCTCCAGGCCAGCCGGTCACGCAGCGCGTTGGGGTTGCTGGCCTACGGATCGAAGGCGGCGTTGAACAGGTGGTAGACGTTGATCGCGATCCAAGGCCGGCTTACCAGTTTCCTCCGGCGTCGGGCGTCTTCCCGAGGGTAGAGTCCGAACAGCTTCGCCGGCGCGGTCGACACGAGTTCTACGAACCAGGGCATCGCTGGGTGGCTTGGCGAAGGTCGGCTGGGCCGACCCCGCGGCAACGATGGCACCGAGCGGGCGAATCTTCTTGTACGCGGCTCGTGCATGATTCGCGCGTGACACGCGATCTTCCCTCCGGCACGGTCACCTTCCTCTTCACCGATGTCGAAGGCTCGACGAAGCTGCTCCATGCCCTCGGCACCGAGGGATACGCCGATGCCCTGGCCGAGCACCGCCGCATCCTGCGCGCCGCCTTCATCCGGAACGGCGGGGTGGAGGTCGACACGCAGGGTGACGCCTTCTTCGTCGCCTTCCCGACAGCGCCCAGCGCGCTCGCCGCCGCCGCCGACGCGACCGCCGCCCTGGCCCCCGGACCGATCCGGGTGCGCATCGGCATCCACACTGGCACCCCGTACCTTACCGATGAGGGCTACGTGGGCTCCGACGTGCACCGCGCCGCGCGCATCGCCGCTGCCGGCCATGGCGGCCAGGTGCTGGTCAGCGGCGCCACCGCTCCCCTGGTGGACGCCGCGCTGACCGACCTCGGCGAGCATCGGCTCAAGGATCTGACCGCCCCCGAACGAATCTACCAATTAGGTTCCGAAGAACATCCACGCCTCAAGACGTTGCACCAGACGAACCTGCCGATCTCGGCCACCGTGTTCCTGGGTCGCGACGCCGAGGTGACGGAGATCTCCTTCCTGCTGGCCCGCGACGGGGTGCGCCTTGTCACGCTCACCGGCCCCGGGGGCACCGGCAAGACGCGGCTGGCACTGCAGGCGGCGGCCGCCGCAGCCGACAGCTTTCCCGGCGGCGTGTGGTGGGTTCCCCTGGCGGCGCTGCGCGAGGCGCGGCTGGTGCTGCCGACGGCGGCCCAGGCCCTCGGCGCAGGCGGCGACCTGGCCGAGCACATCGGCGACAAGCGGCTCCTGCTGCTGCTCGACAACTTCGAGCACCTGGTCGCCGCGGCCGCCGACCTGGCACCGCTGCTGTCGGCCTGTCCGAACCTCGCGTTGCTGGTCACCAGTCGCGAACCGCTGCACCTCGGCGGCGAGCACGAGTACGCCGTCGACCCGCTGCAGCGCGGGGAGGCGGTTGAGCTGTTCCTGACGAGAGCCCTGGCCGTCAGGCGCGACTTCGCCGCCAACGGCGAGGTGGCCCAGATCTGCGAACGCCTCGACAACCTGCCGCTGGCCATCGAGCTGGCGGCGGCGCGAGTCAAGATCCTCTCCCCGGCGGCACTGCTGACGCGGCTTGAGCAGCGTCTCCCGCTGCTGGCCGGCGGCGCGCGCGACGCACCCGAGCGCCAGCGCACCCTGCGCGCCACCATCGAGTGGAGCCACGAGCTGCTTACGCCCGACGAGCAGCGCCTCTTCGCGCGCCTAGCCGTCTTTCGCGGCGGCAGCACGCTGGAGACCGCCGAGGTGGTGGCCGATGCGGACCTCGACACGCTCCAGTCGCTGGTCGATAAGAGCCTGGTCCGCCCGCGCGCCGATCGCTTCTGGATGCTCGAGACAATCCGCGAGTTCGCCGTCGAGCGGCTCACCGCATCAGCCGAGGCGGACGCCATCCGCGACCGCCATGCCGAGTTCTTCCTGGCGTTGGCCGAGGAGGCGGAGCCGCATATCCGCACCGACTCGCAGGGGTGGGTTGATCGGCTCGAGGCCGAGCACGACAATTTCCGCGCGGCCCTCGATCGCCTGGAGCAGGCGCCTTCGGGCGAACCTGTTCAGCGCATTGCCGGCGCGCTGTGGCGCTTCTGGTACCTCCACAGCCACTATTCCGAGGGCCGGCGTCGCTTGTTGGCCGCGGTTGCCCGAGGCAACCAACCGACGCCGGCGCACGCCATGCTCCTGCACGGCCTGAGCGTGATGTCGCAGGGGCTGGGTGACAACGCCAGTGGGCTCCGATACGCCGAAGCCGGCCTCGAGATGGAGCGTGCCCTCGGCAACGCCTGGGGCGTCGCCTACGCAACCATGATGATCGGTAATTGCCTCGCCGAGGCACACGACGAGTCGCGCGACCTCCCTCGCGCCCGGGACCACCACATGGAAAGCGCTCGGCTCTTCCGTGAGATCGGGGATCGCCATTACGCGCTCATCGCGATTCACAACCAGGCGTGGATCACCGGGTCGCTCGGCGACGTCGTCGAGGAACGGCGCCTGCACGAGGAAGCGCTCATCACCGCACGGGAGATCGGCAACCAGGCCATCGAAGCCGATGCACTGGCGCAGCTCGGCATGTCGGCTCGCGACGATGGCCGCTTCGACGAGGCTGTCGCGCGCCTTCAGGACGCGATCCGCATCGACGCGCGGCGGGGCATGCGGGACAACGTGGCCACCCAGCTCGGCCGCCTCTCGTCGGCGCTCGTCCGCAGGGGCGACGCCGAGCTGGCTGCCATGCTGCTCGCCGCCTCCAACGTACTGAAGCAGCAGTTGGGGGCGAAGCTTGAGTGGTGGGCGGTTGAACGCAACGATGAAACGCTCGGCTTGATTCGGTCGGCGCTCGGGACGGAAGCCACCGACCGCGCGCTCGAAGCCGGCCGAGTGCTCACCCCGGACCGGGCCGTCGCGCTCGCCCTGGGGAACTCGGCCTAGCCCACCAGGGCCCCGCACCACCTCCGGTTCGCACCCGTCGCGGTTCCCACCCCACGGGCGTATCAGCCACTCAGTGGCCGGTCTCGCGCTCCACGGGCAGCCCGGCCAAGCGATCGCGTTCGATTCTCGTCCCGTCGTCGACGCCGGAAGTTCCAATTCAGCACCAACGCGGTGAATGCGTAACTAGATCACCCATGTGGGTCCGGCGTTCGTCGGGCGCGCTTACCCGAAGGGCGGATTCGGCGGGCCGTGTTGCCTTTTCACTGCCCGTCCCACTTACCGCTCTCGATCACTTCGGCACAATGAGGGGGCCGACCCTTGCCGGCCGGCCCTCTCGCGAAACGCTGTGGGTTACTTGGTGAGCTTGATTCCGCGGTGATCGAACGGTCGAGTTGACCCGGCAACAAATCGGTCGACTGCTGCCCTGTACGCTGGAGCAGGTCTGACGACCCGCCGTTCGAGCCGTGACGCGATAAGCTGCCCAATCACCAGGCTTGGTTGAGCGACCTTCGAGGTGACCGTCCGCCATGCAC
>JBBJNX010000184.1:0-5051 GCA_037721115.1 Candidatus Limnocylindria bacterium | reverse complement strand
CGTCGTCATCGGTCGCCTTGCGGCCGCTCAGGCCGTGGCCCTCGGTGTCGTCGTCATCGGTCGCCTTGCGGCCGCTCAGGCCGTGGCCCTCGGTGTCGTCGTCATCGGTCGCCTTGCGGCCGCTCAGGCCGTGGCCCTCGGTGTCGTCGTCATCGGTCGCCTTGCGGCCGCTCAGGCCGTGGCCCTCGGTGTCGTCGTCGAGCTTCCTGTTGATCACGTCGCGCTGGCTCTCGTCGGTCTGGTCCGTCATGATGTGTCCCTCTACTGCATCGTCGTCATTGAATGCCTCGCCACCGAGCTGTCCCGGTCGAGAAAAGCCTTCCATCGGCGGCCGCCGCCGGTAATTGTCCATGAGTCCGTACCTCCTGTGGCGAGCGGTGTCTCCGCGATGACGTCATCCTATGGGCCAGGCCGCCGGTGGCGAAGCGAATCGGCGACAGCTGCGGTGTCGGCAATGCGACATCTCAGCGGGCACTTCGCGCTTCGAGGCCGGCCAGATCGCTGATCACGAGCGTCTCGTGCTCGATCTCCAGCAGCCCCTCGTCCACCAGGCCGCTCAGGAGCTTGTTCACGCTCTGGCGAGTCCCACCGATCATCGCTGCCAGATCGGATTGTGTGAAGGGCCAGTTCAGCTCGATGCGACCGCTGGCTCGCGGATCGGCGTCGCGCGCCAACCGGACGAGCCTCATCGAGAGACGTCCCGCCAGATCCAGGAAATGCAGCTCCTCGACATGGCCGGTCAACCGACGAAGCTCGCCGGCGAGGGCTCGGAGAAGCGCGGTCACCAGTCGGGCGTCCTCAGGCAACAGGCGCAGGAACTCGTCGCGCGGAAGCGCCAGCGTTTCGGTGGGCTCCATTGCGGTGGCCGTGGTCGAGCGCGGTGATCCATCCAGCAACGCGAGCTCGCCGAAGAAATCACCGGGCTTGAGGCTGGCGATGATCGCTTCGTCGCCCTCCTGCGAGGGAAGAACGATCTTCACCGCGCCGTCAACCACGATATGAAGCGAGTCTCCGACGTCATCCTGATGGAAGATGACCTCGTTCCGACGGAATCGGCGCGGACGCATCAGCCCGGCAAGGGCGCGGAGCCCAGCATCATCGACATGCGCGAATAGAGCGCAGCGTCTCAGGCTATCGGTCGCCAGTCCGTGGTCGGGCACGTGATCCTCTCTCGACGAGTGTTTGCCACTGTCGCCCCGTCCCATGGCATTCGTCAAGAGAGTGTCACGCGCGCGACATCGTGGGAGCCTGATACCCGATCCGCGCGAGATCGGCGGAATGACCCGATGGGCGTCGGCGACTGGATGGCGCCGATACGGCAACCGCCGGAGGATTCCCCTATCGAATCCGGCAACCCGCCACTCACCCGAGGAGCCACTCCGATGTTCGCACCCAACATCAGCACCCATCAGTTGGCCGATCAGATTCATCACGAGCGGCTCAGCCATGCGGCGCTGATGCAAAAGGTCGGTCGCGAGCGGTCAGTGGATTCCGTCACCGTTGATCACCAGGCACAGCGACGGGTCACCTCCCGCCGGCTCGCCGCCACGCTCGGCACAGCGACACTCACCTTCGCGATTGCTGCCGTGGCTGCGGCCACGGACGCGGCGGCGCTGATCCGCTGATCGGCCCGATTTCGTTCAGTGCTGCCATCCGACGCCGAGGCCGAACCTCGGCGTCGCGGCGTGGCCTTCGGGTAGAATCGCGCCCCTGCCGGCGGGAGTAGCTCAGTTGGCAGAGCGCCACCTTCCCAAGGTGGATGTCGCGAGTTCGAATCTCGTCTCCCGCTCCATCGCTCACGCCGCCTCGCTCCATCGAGGCCGATGCGCACGAACGGCCTGTCAGGCGTGGTCCTGTCACAGGTACGTCACATGGCGGACGTATGCTCGTGACGTGAGCCGATTTCTCCCGCCGATCATGGTCGTCGTTGCGATCGCCCTCGGGGCATGCAGCGGACCTCCGACCGCGACCCAACCCCTGCCTACCATCCGCGCGTCGGAGACCGCAGCATCTTCGACCCCGACCCCCTCCGACGCCCCGACGTCCACAGAACCATCTGTTCCGAGCCCCACGACAGAGCCGGAACCCGAGCCGGAACCCGAGCCAGAGCCGCTCGCTTGGGCCAGACTCGAGGCCGACGGGCCAGCCGCACGCGAGGATCACACCTGGACCGTCAATGCCGAGGGCACCGTCGCCTACCTGTTCGGCGGACGCGACGGTGCAACCGTGTTCGACGATACCTGGGCCTTCGATCTCCGCGACGACGCCTGGACGCAGCTCGCACCTGCCGCGTCACCGGCGGCGCGCTTCGGCCACGAGGCTGTCTGGGTCGACGACATCGGGCTTGTCGTTTTCTCCGGTCAGGCCGGACCGTCGTTCTTCAATGACCTGTGGGCATACGACCCTGAAGCTGAGACTTGGACGGAGCTCCCGGCCGGGGGCGACCTGCCGGCTCCCCGCTATGGTTCGTGCGCCGGGATCGGTCCGGATGGCCGGCTATGGATCAGCCACGGCTTCACGCAGGATGGCACCCGATTCTCCGATACCCGGGCCTACGACTTCGACGCAAGCACCTGGACCGATGAGACTCCCGCCGACGGCGCACGGCCGGTCGAGCGATGCCTGCACGGCTGCTGGTGGACCGACTCGGGCGAACTGGCGCTCTACGCCGGTCAGACGACGGGCGTCACGGCGCTCGACGACCGTTGGGTGCTCGCGGATGGCGTCTGGTCTCGCGTCGAGGGAGTCCTGCCGCCCGCCCGCAACCTGTACGCACGTGCGCGCGTCGACGCCACCACGCTCGTGTTCGGCGGCCAGGCCGTTGACGGCGGCTTCCAGAACGACCTGTGGCTGCTGGGCGATGACGCGGTTGATGCCGAGGCGCTGGAGCCGGCCGGCGACCCTCCGCCCGGACGAGCCGGGGCCGAGCTGGTCGTCGACACGATGGGCGGCCGGGCGATCCTGTTCGGCGGCCGCACTGGGGACGGGGCTCTCAGCGACATCTGGGTCCTGAGCGGCCTCTGAACGGAGCGGTCCCCGGAAGTATATACGTATATACGCCGAGCCGTATATACACTCGTTGCCTACTCGTGTCCGTCCTCTAGCGCAGCGGAAACGCTCAATTCGACGTTGCCCGAGAGCGCGCGGGAGATCGGACAGCCATCCCTGGCCGCCTGCGCGGCAGCATCGAATGCGGCGTCATCCAGTCCCGGCACGACGCCGATCACGTCGAGCTGTGAGGTCGTCACCGTCCAGTCATCCCCGACCTTGTCGAAGGTGACGGTGGCCGAGACGTGGAGATGATCCGGCGGCGTGCCGGACCGATCGAGCGCGCCGGAGAGTGCCATCGAGAAGCAGGAGGCGTGAGCCGCGGCCAGCAGCTCTTCGGGCGACGTCTGACCGGCGGGCCCCTCGGTACGAGACGCCCACGAAACGGGCAGGTCGGTGAACAGCTCGCTCGAGCCGGCGGTCACGGTGCCGGTGCCGGCGGCAAGATTGCCGTTCCAGGTCACGGTCGCGGTACGGGTGGCAGCCATCGGTATCGGTTCTCCTTCGAACGCTAGACTCGGGAACAGATGAGCAGCGTACTCGACCGCCCGCCGATCAGGGGCGACCACGTGTTCCTACGTCCGTCGGAGCGCGCCGACCTTCCGCTCTTCGTGCGCTGGTTCAATGATGCGGAGGTGCTGCGCAATCTCGCCATGCACGCGCCGATGAGCGCCGCGGGTGAGGCAGCGTGGTTCGATCGCATGCTCGCCGCGCAGGGCACCAGCGACTACCACTTCGTCATCTGTCTGCTGACGGATGGACGACCGATCGGTACGACGGGCCTGCATGGCATCGATCTTCATAACGGAAGCGCCGAATTTGGCATCGCGATCGGCGAGAAGGCCGAATGGGGCAATGGCTTCGGCACCGATGCGCTCCGCGCGATCTGTGACTTCGGCTTCGGCGAGCTGCGCCTGGAGCGGATCAGCCTGCATGTCTACGCGGGGAATGACCGTGCTCGGCGCTCATACGAGAAGGCAGGATTCACGTACGAGGCGACCCTGCGCCGCGCCCACTTTTCCCGCGGCGAGTACCACGACGCTCATGTCATGAGCATGCTGCGGGGCGAGTGGTCGGCCCTGCCGCATCGGTCCATCTGGGAGTACGACTCAGGTCAGGCTCCGGCCGCCAGCGCCAACCAGGTTGGCCTTATGACCGACGGGTGACGGTTCCTCGGTCGAATGGCCACCTGGCTTGGCTCAACGACCGAGGACAGGGCGAATCGGCCCGCTGGCCGGTCACGGCGCCAACCTGAGTGGCGGCCGGCGTACCGCCGCAGTCGACATCGTCGGCCCTCCTTGGACCGAGCGATACCGATTGTCCCACTTGCACCTCACTTCACTTAGTCCGCGGACTTAGCTAACCCCAGGCGAATCTCGGGGACGACACGCCATCGAGTACGATGCCGCCGTGTTCGAGCTGCGTCGCGACCCGGTCACCGGATGGTGGTCGGCCATCGTCGCTGATCGCGCGTTCTCTCGTGAGGCCTTCGAAGTCGAGGCGCAGTCGGTCGAGGGAACGCACTGCCGCCACTGCGATGACGCCCCCACCGATGATGCCCCCCACCACGTGCGTCGCGTCCCGCTCCGCTCGGATGCATTCCATCGCATCGATTCCACGAAGGAGCGCGCAGCCCAGCTGTCGATGAGCGAGGTCGAGCGCGCCACCGGCTCCTGGGAGATCCTGGTCGGACCGCGCGGCAATCACGAGCGCCTAGCCGATGCGGCGCCACAGCTGGCCGGCGCGATGCTGCGGGCGGCGCGCGATGCCATGCGCCAGATCGGCGCCCAGCCGCGCGCGACGGATGCAGAGGGACGCCCCGAACCGCTCTACATCCAGGTCGTCCAGAGCCACGGCCGGCAGGCGGGTGCTCGAACCTCACACCTGAACGTGGAGCTCTACGCCATCCCGCAGGTGCCGCACTGGGTTGCCGAGGAGATCGGCGGTGGCGCTCGTCAGATGATTAAGACGCGCCATTGCGTGTGGTGCGCCCTTTCCGGGGC
>JBBJNX010000183.1:0-5053 GCA_037721115.1 Candidatus Limnocylindria bacterium | reverse complement strand
CTGCCGCCCGGCATCTATCACGGATCCGAGGAGTCAACCGACTTCGATCCAATTGGAGAGCTCGAAGGCTGGGCAGCCGTCTCGGCGGCCGATGTTCCCGCAGGCCGGATCGACGGTCCATGGGGCGCATTCGCCGTAATCGACGTGGCGGTCAGCGATCGCATGCGCGCCATCCTCTATGCCCCCTGGGAGGGACGCATGACCCCAACGCCTGCGGAAGTCGACCTGCTGACCCTGGTTGGGCAGCACGCCGGGACCGCGCTTGAGCATTCGCTCCTCTACGCCCGGGTGCGCAGCCAGGCCGATGATCTCAATCGACTGGCCGCCGTCCAGGCCGATTTCCTGCGCGGCGTCACCCACGACCTCCAGACACCGCTGACCAGCATCGGTGCGCTGGCGACCGAGCTTCGAGCGAATGAGCTCATCCCGAAATCGGCTCGCGTTGATCTCGAATCCATCACCCACCAGGCGGAACGGCTCCGGCGCATGGTGAGTCAGTTGCTGGTGGCGTCGCGGCTCGAGGCCGGCGTTCTGACCCCGCAGCAGGAGGTCTTCGCGGTCCCGCCCCTGGTGGAGCGAACCTGGTCCGCTTTGCGCGCCGACCGACCCTTCGAGCTCATCGTCGAAGGCACCCCCCATCTCGCCGTTGCCGATCCTGATCGGCT
The DNA here is from genome assembly GCA_037721115.1 of Candidatus Limnocylindria bacterium. Lineage (GTDB taxonomy): Bacteria > Chloroflexota > Limnocylindria > QHBO01 > QHBO01 > JACDBZ01. Next base: position 4,388 of record JBBJNX010000183.1, on the reverse strand, counting down.
CGAACAGGTTTTCTGGGCGCTGCTCGACAATGCCGTGAAGTACAGCCCACCTGGTTCGCCGATCGGCGTGCGCATCGGTCCCGAAGACGGTCAGCTCGCGGTTACCGTGCGGGATGAGGGCACCGGCATGGACGAAGGCACCCGGCAGCACGCGTTCGACCAGTTCTACCGAGCCGAGCAGGCTCGCAGGCTGGCGCCAGACGGCAGCGGGGTCGGCCTGTACGCCGCACGTGGACTGATGGAGGCGATGGACGGGTCGATTGAGATCGACAGCGAGCTCGGCAGGGGCAGTCGCATCACCCTCCGCCTGCCGGCCGAGCCGGCAGTGGCCGAGTAGGACTTCTGGACCCCCCGCGTACTGACCGTTGGCGCCTCACTGCAAGGTGGAATGCAAGGTCCCACCCATAGACTGGGGGAAGTGATCAGACACATGAGGCCATCACGCATGCCGCACATCCGACGCTGGGTTGACCTTCCGCGAGGCCAGGCCCTCGTTGAGCTCGCACTCATCGCACCCATTCTCATCCTTCTGCTCGTGGGTGCTATCGATCTCGGCCGGGTCTGGCAATCGAAGATCATCATCGAGAACGCCGCCCGCGAAGGTGCAATGGAGGGCATTTTCGAGCCGAACACGTTCATCGCCGGCCAGAATTGCACGTCCGCGAACCAGGACGCCAACCGGATCATGTGCCGCGTCATGAACGAGACCCGTGGCTCTTCGATCACGGTGGTACCAGCCGACGTGACGAAGACATGCAGCCCGGCCTCCTGCGCGCCCGGGACCATTGGCGCGCCGACCACAATCACGGTCCGCGTCACCGGGCAGTTCTCGCTCCTGACTCCGCTGATGGGCATCTTCATTGGCGGGCAAACGATAACCCTCACCGGCTCCGCCGACGGCACGATCGTCATGGACCCCGTGAGCGGTCCCGTGTCAACGCCGACGCCGACGCCGACGCCGACGCCTACCGCGTCCCCAAGCCCGACGCCCAGCCCGACGCCGACCGGCAGCCCGGGGCCGACGGGGACGCCGAGCCCGACCGCGAGCCCCACTGCGAGCCCCACGCCCGCACCTCCGCCGTGCGCAGCTCCGGTCGCGAACTTCACGGTCAATCCTGCTTCGGGCAAGAGGACCGTCACGAACTTCGTGTTCACTGATAGCTCAACGAACATGACCAACCCGGCATGCAACCCGATCTGGTCGTGGAACTTCGGCGACGGCAGCGGGGCATCCTCAGCGCAGAACCCGTCGCACATCTACACCAAGAAGGGCAATTACACCGTCGAGCTCTCCGTCTCGACCACCCTGGGCACGGACACCCACACAGTGGTGATCAATGTCACGAATTGATCGATTGACACGGCGTGGATCCGGCGGCGAGCGTGGGCAGGCGATGGTTGAGTTCGCCCTCACCATCGTGATCTTCATCGGCCTGCTGATGGGCGTCTTCGATCTGGGGCGCGCGGTCTACATGTCAAATGGTGTCGGCGAATCCGCCCGGGAGATCGCCCGGGTCGCGAGCGTCCATCCCGGAACTCCGATATCGAACCCGAGCGCCGATACGCAGGTGGTCATCGACCGCCAGCAGGGGATCATCTTCGAGCTTGACGATCCTACCTTCGCGTGCGTCGACATCCTCGGACAGACGGTCACCCCGCCGAGCGCTCCATGTCTCCCCGGCAACTGGGTCAAGGTGGAAATCCATGCCGCCTTCTCGCCGGTCACACCCATCTTCAACCTCATCCCCCTGGACCTCGAGTCCACCAGCAGTATCCAGATTCCGTAGTCAACCGAGGTAAGCCAGCAATGTTCAATCTCATCCCAGAGCTCCACGAGCGCAGGGACGAACGCGGTCAGATCGTGGTCTTGTTCGGCCTGCTCCTGGTGGCGATCGTCGCCATGGTTGGGCTCGTCCTCGATGGAGGCTCTGCCTTCGCGCAGCGCCGATCGCAGCAGAACTCATCCGACCTCGCCGCCATGGCGGGCGCCAATGCCTTCATCATCACGAACGACCAGACGACTGCGAGAAATGCCGCGCTACAGGTCTCGCGCCAGAACGGCTGGGAGCACGGCAGCGACGGCGTCACGGTGGATGTCACCATCGCGACGACGAACGGGGCAGAGGTCACGGTCGTCGTCAAGGCGCCACACGAGAACACCTTCGGATCGATCGTCGGGCTCAGCACCATGAATGTCGCAACCAGTGCCACGGCACTGAGCGGCTTCCCCGATACCGCCGTGGGCGCCGGGCCGATGATCTTCAGCGTGGACGCGTTCGATCCGGATGGTAAGCCGAAGGCGCTGTACGGCAACCCGAACGCCCCGTTCGCCTTCGGCGAGACGAATGGCGATGTGCCGGAAGGTCCCGGCGACCTCGCGTGGACCAACTACGGCACGGTGAATAACCTCAACACCAGCGACGTCCGGGACATCATCCGGGGCGACGTGGTCATCACGAAGACCCTCGACTTTGGCGAGTACATCGGGCAGAAAAACAACGGCAATCACACCGCGCTGTACGGTGAGGTGAATACCTATCTATCGGGAACCAAGATCCCTGTGCCGATCGTCGACCTTGCTGGAAACTTCCAGGGCTGGGCGACGTTCCACGTCGTCTCGGCCTCCGGCGGGAGTGCGAAGGACGTCGTCGGGTATTTCGATAGCGAGTTCTACAACCAGCGGCTGACGATCACAAGCTGCGCTAACAATGACTGTCTCGTGTCCTTCGGAAAGCCGGTCCTGGAGCTCGTCGACTAGACCAGCGCTCTCGGGCAGGTCTGGCAACCTCGCGAAACAGCCACCGGTTCATCGAACGGGTGGCTGTTTCGTGTCCGCTAGCCGATCCGCACGCCGCCATTCGTGGTGTGACGGCTACCATGCGGAGATGGCGCGCCGAGTCAGGATCGAGAATCACACCCGCGGCACCACGATCGCCGACAAGGCACGTATAGCGCGCACCCTTCGAGATCGGACGGTCGGGCTGCTCGGCACCAGCGGCTTGGAGCCGGCCAGCGGGCTGCTGATCGAGCGGGCCCCTTCGATCCACATGTTCTTCATGCGCTTTGCCATCGACGTGATCTTCGTCGACGCTGCGCTGCACGTAACCCGCGTCGTGGAAGGCCTGAGGCCGTGGCGTGTGGTCTGGAGCGCGCGTGGTGGGCGTGACTGCGTCGAATTGCCGGTGGGCGCCATCGCATCAAGTCAGACGCAGGTGGGTGATGAACTGGCTCTCGTCGACCCGGACGAGTGCTAGACCTCCGGGCGACCGCAAACCCGTAGACCGCCTCGCACCCGGCCGCCCGCAACACGGCGGCGCAGGCCTCGAGGGTGGCGTTTGTCGTGATGATGTCGTCGACCAGGATGAGCACCGGCCGAATGTGAGCTTCGGGGCGCACGGCGAAGGCGTCACGCAGGTTCGCCAGCCTCGCCTGGCGGTTGAGGCGGTGCTGCCTGGTCGTCGGCCGAATCCGATCGAGGATCTCCGCGTTGGGCAACCGCGCCGCCCGGCCCAATGCCTTCGCGATGAGCTCCTCCTGGTTGTAGCCCCGTGCGCGTCGCCGCTCGAGGTGGATGGGCACCGGGATCAGGGTTGCAGGCCCGGAGATGGCAAGCAGGCCGCCCAGTGACTCCTCGCAGCTGACGGCCAGAATGGGCGCGAGCCTGGACGTTCCCGAGTACTTGAGCGCGGCACGGGCGCGCCTGACGGGGCCTTCGTAGGCGACCGCCGCCATCCCGACGGCCAGTGACTCCCCCACCACCACGCCGCGATCCTGCGCCAGGAAGCGCTCTGCAGGCCCCGAAGCCCTCACGAAGCCCTTCAGGCAGCCCGGCCACACAGGAGCGACCCGGAGCGACCGCACGAGGCGCACGCCGGCGGTATGAGCAGATCGGGCAGCGACACGATCTCAGCATGATGAACCTCGGGAGTTTCCGAGCACTTACCGGGAGCTTACCGGCCAGTGCCGCTGTCGGCGCTGGGCCCCTAAAGGCGGCAGGCCCGGACACAGGAAGGAGGTACGGGCCGTGCCCATGCCCCGTTCTGAGAAGAGTGGAGTGGCGCACGGGGCAGAACGAGCGAGCAACGCCGGCGGTGATATCGGCGACGAACTGCGCCTGGTCGACCTCCCCTAGACCTCGCGTGCCAGCGCAAAGCCGTACACGGATTGGCATCCCGCTTCCCGCAGGACCGATGCGCACGCCTCCAGCGTTGCCGTCGTCGTGATGATGTCGTCCACCAGGATCACGGTGCTCGGGACCACAGCACCATTCCGCAGCCCGAACGCGCCACGAAGGTTGTGCAGCCGCGCCACCCGATCTAACCGATGCTGCTTCGTCGTCAATCGAGCCCGCTCAAGCACATCGGCGACGGGTGCGCCCGTCAGCCGTG
>JBBJNX010000182.1:0-5072 GCA_037721115.1 Candidatus Limnocylindria bacterium | reverse complement strand
GGGCAGCAGATCGCTGTGGGTGCCTCCGCAGACGAGCACCATCGCAAGCCATCTGCCCAAGGCGATGGGTCTGGCCTTCAGCCTGGCGCGGGCCAAGCGCCTGGGCGTGGCAAACGGCCTTCCCGCGGATGCCATCGTGGCCTGCTCGTTCGGCGATGCCAGCGCCAATCATGCCACCGCACTGTCGGCGATCAACACGGCGCGCTACGCCGTTCGCCTGGGCCTGCCCATGCCACTTCTCCTCATCTGCGAGGACAACGGCACCGGCATCAGCGTGCCGACCCCCGAGGGCTGGATCGCCGACACATTCAGTTCCCAGCCGCACCTGGCTTATTTCCTCGCCGATGGAGAGGTGGACGAGATCTGGGACTCCATCGGGACGGCCATCGACCACGTGCGCGAGACGCGTCGACCCGCATTCCTGCACCTGCGGACGGTTCGACTCTGGGGCCACGCGGGCAGCGATGCGGAGCAGACCTACCGCGCCTTGACGGAGATCGAGGCCGTGGAGGCGCGGGACCCGCTCCTGCGTAACGCCCGCCGGCTCGTCGAGTCTGGGGCCGCTGATGCGGAGATGCTCAAGGATCTGGTGCGCGAGACTCGCGCGCGTGTCCGCGCCGTGGCCGAGGAGGCAGCGCGTCGACCACGGCTACAGACCACCGAAGAGGTGCTGGCGTCGATGGCGCCGCATCACCCGGAGCGGGTCAGGGTTCGAGCTGCGATCCCGCTGGCGAACCTCGAGAAACGAACCGCCTTGTTCGGCGCCACGCTGCCGGAATCGGCCACGGCGCCAACCAGCCGAACCATGTCAGGCTTGTTAAACGCCGCGCTCGCCGATGAGCTCCTTCGCCGCCCCGAGCTATTCCTGTGCGGCGAGGATGTCGGCCGCAAGGGCGGGGTGTACAACGTGACGAACGGGCTTCAGAAACGGTTCGGCAAGGCACGCGTGTTCGACACGCTCCTCGACGAGACGAGCATCCTCGGGATCGCGCAGGGCGCGGCCCATATCGGCCTGCTGCCCGTCCCCGAGATCCAGTACCTGGCCTACATTCACAACGCGCTCGACCAGATTCGCGGCGAGGCGGCCTCCCTTCAATTCTTCAGCTCCGGACAGTTTCGCAATCCGATGGTGGTGCGCGTCGCAGGCCTCGCCTACCAGAAGGGCTTCGGGGGTCACTTCCACAACGACAACTCGATCGGCGCGCTTCGCGACATTCCGGGACTGGTCATCGCGACCCCGGCACGCGGCGATGATGCGGCCCGCATGCTGCGCGGGGCGCTCGCCATGGCCATCGAGGATGGCCGGGTCGTCATCTTCCTCGAGCCGATCGCGCTCTACCACGAGAAGGATCTGCATGCCGATGGCGACGGCGGCTGGCTGACCGACTATCCCCCACCGCCGGACGTGCTGCTGCCCGGGGAGGTCGGCCTCCATGGCCAGACCGATGGGAACGCCGATCTGCTGCTGGTCAGCTACGCAAACGGGCTCCGGCTCAGCCTTCAGGCGGCCAAGCGGCTGTCCGACGAGCACAACCTTCGGGCACGCGTCCTCGACCTTCGGTGGCTGAATCCCCTGCCGACGAAGGCCATCCGCGCGCATGCCGCCGAAGTCGGAACGGTCGTCGTCGTCGACGAGTGCCGGGCCACCGGCGCGGGGGTGGCCGATGCGATCGTCGCCGACCTCGCGGAGCAGCGGATCGGGCGCCGGCTCGCGTCGGTCCGGGCGGTCGACTCGTTCGTGCCACTCGGACCGGCAACATCCGCGGTACTGGTGGGAGTGGACCAGATCATCGCCGCATCCGTGGCGGCCATCGGACGGCGGCGCCAAGCCGCCGGCGCACGAGCGTGACGCGGGCGGCGGTCGCCTTCCCGGCGCGTGGGTCCTATGGCCCGGGCTCCCTCGGTTCGCTGCCTGCAGCTCACCCCTGGGTGCGGCGGGCGGACAAGCTACGCGCCGACTACGACCTTCCCGCGCTCTCGGCCCTGGATGGTGCCGATCGCTTCGATCCGACCATTCACCTTCGTTCGGCAAATGCATCACCCCTCACCTTTTTGCGCGGGCTGCTCGATGCCGAGCGCATCGCCGCGGATCACGAAGTCGTCGTCGTCATCGGCAGCTCCGGCGGCTGGTACACCGCGCTTGCCGCCGCGGGCGCGCTCGAGTTCGATGATGCGTTCCGATTGGTGCAGACGATGGCCTTGCTTGCCGAAGAGCCGATCGTCGAGGAGGATCGCGGCGGTCAGCTCATCTACGCGCTCACCGATGAAGGCTGGCAGAAGGATCCGGCGCGTGCGAGTGCCCTTGATGCGGTGCTGGCCCGCGAGGACGGCGCCGTGCATCGTTCGCTGGAGCTGGGAGCCTTCACGGTCATCAGTGGCACGGCCACCGGGATCACGGACGTTGCAGCCGGGCTTCCACAGGTCGAGATCGGATCGCGCCAGTTCCCATTTCGGGCCGCCATGCAGGAGGCATGGCACACCCCCGTTCGCGCAACAGCGGCGGCACGGGCAGGTGAGCTGTTGGGAGAACTCTCCTGGTCGGCGCCCAACGTGACCCTCATCGACGGACGAGGCGCGCGATTCACGCCTTGGTCGGCCGATCCGGCCGAACTGGCACGCCAGACCATCAACGAACAGCCGATCAGCACCTACGATTTCGCCCTCAGCCTGCGCGTCGCCCTCCGCGAGTACGCGCCGGAGGTCATCCTGCTGCCCGGTCCGGGCGCCAGCCTCACCGAGGTGTGCGCTCAGCTGATCGTCGCCGAAGGCTATCGCGGCAACCGCACGCGGGCGGAGCTGGAGGCAACGCAGGCCGGAGGCACGCCGATCCTCCTCTCGATGCGCCGATGAGCGCGTGCCGCTTCCACCTGCGTGGCCCGCTCGACCTCGGCCGGACACTCTGGCCGTTGCGTCACGGCCTCGGAGACCGGACCGTTCTTCTGTTCCGCGACGAGGCTTGGCTCGCGGCGCGCACGCCAGACGGCACCGCTTCCGTTCGGCTGCGGCGGGTCGGCATGACGCTCGACGCCGAAGCGTGGGGCGCCGGCGCCGATCATCTCCTTGGTTCGGTTCCAACCCTGATCGGCGAGGCGGACGAGCCCGACGACCTGGTCGCCCGGCACCCGATTATTCGCGACCTCCAGCGTCGCCACCCGGGGCTCCGCATGCCGCGCAGCGGGCGCGTGCTCCAGGCGCTGGTGCCATCGGTCTTCGAACAGAAGATCACCGGCACCGAGGCCTTCCGCGCCTATGCCGCGCTTCTGCGCGCCCAAGGCGAGCCCGCACCGGGTCCTGGCACTCTGCTCCTTCCGCCGAGCCCGGCGACGTTGGCGAGGTTGCCGTACCACGCCTATCACCCGATCGGCATCGAGCGCCGACGAGCCGAGGTCGTGCGTCGAGCATCCGCACGGGCTGGGTGGCTCGAGTCCGCCACAACGGCCCAGGAGCTCATTCGCCGACTGACGTCGCTGCCGGGCATCGGTCCGTGGACGGCTGCCGAGGTGGCTCGCAGCGCCTTCGGCGATCCAGACTCCGTCAGCGTCGGCGACTATCACCTTCCGAACATGGTGGCCTGGGCTCTCGCCGGTGAAGCGCGTGCCGACGATGCCCGCATGCTGGAGCTTCTCGAGCCGTACCGTGGCCAGCGCGGGCGGGTCCAGCGCCTGCTGGAGGTCGGCCGCGTGGTGGCCCCACGCTATGGCCCACGCATGTCGCCGCGCAGCATCGCGACCATCTGATGGCGTCCCCGGCAGGATTCGAACCTGCGACCGACCGCTTAGAAGGCGGTTGCTCTGTCCTCTGAGCTACGGGGACGTGCGAAAACGATACCGATCCGGCACGGGACTATACTCGACGTCCAGCGCCGAGCCCGCTGCACTCCGGAGGGACCCCGAGCCGATGCCAAGCGCGATGCGACCGCGGATCAGCGTCATCAATGACAACCCCCAGTTCCTCGAACTCATGTCGGCAATCCTCGACGAGGATGCCGGCTACGAGGTTGCGCTGTTCAACGGCGAGGCGACGACGATGGAGGAGCTGGCCGCATCGGCGCCCGACCTGATCGTCGTCGACCTCCTGCTGGGTGGCGCCTCGGGTTGGGAGATCGTTGCACTCTCACGTGCCGACCCGCGACTGGCCGGCGTGCCGATCATCATCTGCTCGGCCGATGTGATCGCCCTGCGTGCTCGCGACACCGAGCTGAAGCGGATCGGCGGCGTCCACGTACTGGCCAAGCCGTTCGGCATCGACGAGCTCACCGGACTGGTCGAGCGCCTGATCGGCCTACCCGTCAGCGGCTAGACTGACCGGCAATGGCCGACGAACCGATCATCACGCCCGTCGCATTGCAGCGAACCCAGATCGACGTCGATCGTGAGCTGCTGCGAGACGAGGATCTCCTCAATGAGGAGCATCTGCGACGCATGGACCAGGTGCTTCTCCGCCGAAACCTCGATCACGCCCGCATGTTCAGCAGGAAGCTCAGCCTCGAGCTCCAGCAGTACGTCCACCTGTACACCCCCGAGGCGAACGAGTTCCGGCGCCGGATCGAAAAGTACCTGGTCATGGAACGCATGATCGAGCGCGAGATGGCGCGCCGCCACACCTACTGACCTCGGCTCGACTCAGGCGATCGCGCGCTGCGGCTGCCGACGCGCCGATACGGGACCGCCATCACTGTCGGTCTGGCGCTCCTCGACCATATCCTCGAGCACCGTTCGCACCCAGCCCGACAGGCGCGGCATCTCGAATAGGGAGAACGTGAGACCGCGCGACTCCAGCTCGCCATGATCCCAGCCATGGAACTCGCGACGCGCGGCGACGCCGCACATCTCGTCGTAGAGCTCCGGCCAGCCGACGCCTCTGCGATGGTGGCAGAAGCGAATGAACGAGACCACATCCGGAGGCGGTGGTTCCCCCGTCGACCCGCGTCGCGACTGGACGCCGGGTATGGACGGTCGCTGTGTCATTCGATAGCACCCTCCCAGGGTTCACGTGGTGGCAAGGATGATTCCGGGCCATCGGTCGTATCAACAGGATGAGGACCGACAAAGATCGTAGGGCCGACCGGTGCC
>JBBJNX010000181.1:0-5086 GCA_037721115.1 Candidatus Limnocylindria bacterium | reverse complement strand
AGCAGTCGTCTCAGGCAACGGCTCGACGCCGAGCTCACGGTCGAGCAGCCCGGCGCAATCGCGATACTGGCGAACCGCGCCGGAGCGATCGCCCCGGTTGGCGCGGAGACGCATCAGGGCGCGATGCGCCGGCTCATGGAGCGGATCGATCGTGAGCCATCGCGAGGCGTGCTCTAGACCTGCCACATGATCGCCTGCGTCCGTCTCAAGCTCGACCAGCGTCTCCAGGATCCAGGCCTGCTCGCGACGCACCTCGCCCGCTCGTTCGGCCTGCCAATCGTCCCACTGCGGGCTGTCCCGCAACCCGAATCCAGCCATGAACTCGCCCCGATGCAGCGCGGAGAGCGACATCAGCCGCCGGTGACATCGGCGGCAGCCTGCCAACCACGGGTGGTCATGGGTCTTGACGGCCCGAACGCCGGCTCTTGCGACGACGAGGTCCACGCGTGCCGCATCTTCATCCAACGCAATCAGATCGCCCGCGGCCGCCACCCATCGGCTCCCGAGCGCGGTTCGCAGGGTCGAGAGCGTGCGCCTGAGCGCGCCACGGGCATGCTCGTCGTCGTACTCCGGCCACAGCAGTCCGGCAAGCGTTGAGCGCGCGGCAGTTGGTCCATCCACAGCAAGGTAGGCCAGCATGGCGGTCGCCTTGCGGGTGTCCATCGCGACGCTCACTCCCGCCACCGTCACCTGCGGGGGACCGAGCAGCATCAACGCCAGGGGCAACCGCTCGGGCGAGGCACGATCGCTACGGTTCGTGGACATCACGCAGTATCGTAACGGCCAACCCGGATGGCCGGTTGCGTTGAAATCGTAACGATCTCGGGACGGACGCCTGCGACAAGGGAGCCCGATGAACAGCAGGAAGCTCATCTTCGCCGCCCTCGCCGCGAGCGCGGCCTGTCTGATGGCGGGCGCCGGTTTCCTGATCGCCAGCCTGCCGCTGCCGTCGAAGTTCGAGGAATGGGGTTTCCCTGGGTTCCAGGGGGTCGCCGCGATCGTGTTCACGATCACCGGCACGCTGATCGCCCTGCGCCACAAGGCGAACCTGATCGGGTGGCTGCTCTTCGGGGCGGGCGCGCTGAGCGCCTTCCAGTTCCTGGCCCACTATTACGTGGTCCACGCCATCGTGAACGGCTCCCGGGTCGACTCCCTGGTGGCAGTCGCCCTGTGGTTCGAGGACTGGATCTGGATCTCGATCGTGGGTGCCGTTGGCGCCTTCACGCTCCTGCTGTTCCCGACCGGTGAACTCCCGTCCGCACGTTGGCGGCCGGTCGTCTGGATCGCGATCGCGAGCATCGTCGCCGCGTCCATCGGATTCATGCTGATGCCGACCGGCAACGCGGTTGGGACAACGGTCGATACTTCACCGTTGATCAGCATGCTCTCCGCAAGCGGCATGGTCGTCCTGACGGGATGCATGGCGGCTTCCATCGCCTCACTCATTGGCCGCTACTGGCGAGCCGCGGGAATCGAGCGCCTACAGCTCAAATGGCTGGCGCTGGCTGGCGCAATCCTCATCATCGTGTGGGTCGTCTATTTCGCGAACTTCACGGTAACGGGCGACGAAGCAACCTTCTCCGCCGTGCCGGCCGTCGCCGTTCTCATGGTCCCGACAGCGATCGGCGTGGCCATTCTCCGCCATCGGCTCCTCGACATCGACCTGCTCATCAACCGCGCCCTGGTCTACAGCATTCTCAGCGTCACACTCGCCATGACCTATGTGCTCAGCGTCCTCGCCCTCCAGGCCGTCCTGGGGCCATTGCTGGCTGGCGGCGGCACCTTGGCCGTTGCCGCGTCGACCCTGGCCGTGGCATGGCTCTTTCAACCGGCCCGACGGCGCATCCAGGCGACGGTCGACCGGCGGTTCTATCGCTCGAATTACGACGGACAGCGAACGCTCGAGCGGTTTGGCGCCCGGCTACGCGATGAGATCGACCTCGATGCGCTCTCGAGCGAGCTGGTCTCCGCGGCGCACGAGACAATGCGACCCATGTCCACCGCGGTCTGGCTGCGCCGAAGCCGGGCCGGTCCGTGACGAGTTCATGCAGGAGATCAGGCCGATGAGGTTCGTAACAATGCGCGGACGCCGTGACGCCATGGTGGTCGCGCGATGACGACCTGGACACAAACCCTGCGACGCCGAATCACCCGCCGAGCCGCCGCCGATGCGGCTGCCACTCAGCCTGACGGTGAGCAGCTCAGGGGTGCCGAGGCGAGCACGGTCGAAATCCCGCCGAACGACCCGATCCTCGCGTTCCTCCAGAGCGCACCCGGCCCGGTGGAGCTCGAAACGCTGGAGCTCGACTCCCCTGCCGTCCGCGATTTGCGAGAGGCCGGCGTCGCCCTGGTCGTTCCGCTCATCAGCTCAGGTGAGCTGATCGGCACTCTCAACCTGGGTCCCCGGCTGTCGGAGCAGGGCTACTCGACCGACGATCGACGCCTGCTCGACTCGCTCGCCGCCCAGGCGGCCCCCGCCCTGCGCGTCGCGCAACTGGTGCGCGAGCAGGAGGCCGAGGCGCGGGAGCGACAGAAATATGAGCAGGAGCTCGCCGTCGCGCAGCTCATTCAGCAGCATTTCCTGCCGACCACGTTGCCGCAGCCACCAGGGTGGAGCATCGAGGCTCATTACCGACCGGCGCGCGCCGTGGGTGGCGACTTCTACGACGTCGTGGAGCGACCGGATGGGCGCATCGCATTCGCCATCGGCGACGTCACCGACAAGGGTGTGCCGGCAGCCATGGTCATGGCGGCCACCCGATCCCTGCTGCGCTCGGCCGGACGCGAGGAGCTCGGCCCGGGCGGCGTGCTGGCGCAGGTCAACGACCTCCTCCACGGCGACATCCCGTCGCGCATGTTCGTCACCTGCCTGTACGGCATTCTCGACCCGCGCAGCGGCGAGCTGCGCTTCGCGAACGCCGGCCATAACCTGCCCTTCCTCCAGACCGATGCCGGCGCCGATGAGCTGCGCGCCACCGGCATGCCGCTGGGCCTGATGCCGGGCATGAGCTACGCCGAGGTCGAGCATCGGCTGCTGCCCGGCCAGCTCCTGCTCCTGCATTCCGACGGCGTCACGGAGGCGCATGCGCCCGATCGCGCGATGTTCGGCACGCCCCGCCTGCACGACGTGGTCGCCGCGGGCTCCGACGAGCGTGGCGGGATGCTCGGCAAGGTGCTGACCGAGCTGGAACGCTTCACGGGCATGGGTTGGGAACAGGAGGACGACATCACGCTCCTGTCGCTGCGCTGGGAGGGCGAGGCGGCCGCCTCGACACTCGCCGAGCGGACGTTCCCCAGCCAACGAGGCATCGAACGCGAGGCCATGGCCTGGGTGGCCGAAGCCGTCGTCGCAAGCGACCTGGAGCCGGCTCGCGCAGAGAACCTCAAGACGGCCGTGGCAGAGGCGGTGATGAATGCCGTCGAGCACGGGAACGGTGGGGACGAGACCCTGCCGGTGGAGGTTCGCGTCGAGCGACGCGCTGCCGAACTGGTGGTGGCCATCACCGACCGCGGAGGCGGTCGCATGATCCCTATCACCGAGACCCCGGATATTGATGCCAAATTGCGCGGCGACCAGACGCCGAGAGGATGGGGGCTGTTCCTCATCCAGAACCTGGTCGACGCGGTGCGCGAGTCGAGCGACGACTCGCGCCATACCGTGGAGCTCGTGCTCCGCACAGATGGAGGTGAACCCAGATGACGGACCGATTCATCGCTGCCCCCAGGGCGGAGGCGGGTACCGGGATCATCGACCTTGTCGGTGTCCTCGACGGCGACTCAGCCGCTGCGCTGACGGAGGCCTACACGGTTGCGGCGCCGGAGGCCGACCGCATCCTGCTCAACTTCGAGCCCATGACGTTCATGAACAGCAGTGGTATCGCCCTCGTCGTCGAGATCCTGGCGCGGGCGCGCGTCGAGGGGCGCGCCGTGCACGCCGTGGGGCTCTCTGACCACTACCGCCACATCTTCGAGATCACGCGGCTCAGTGACTTCATGACGATCCACGGCGACATGGCCAGCGCAGTCGCGTAGACCGCATCACGCGAGGAGAACTGAACGGATGGAAGTGCGACAGATCGACGATCGAGCCAGCGTCATCGATATCGTCGGGGAGTTGACCGGAGACAGCGAGCAGGCTCTCGCCGACGCGCACGAAGCCGCGTCCGAGCGGAGCACGAAGCTGATGGTGCTGAACTTCGGCGGCCTGGAATACATGAACAGCACCGGCATCGGCCTGCTGGTCACCCTGCTGATCCGAGCCCAGCGGCAGGGTCAGCGCGTCGTGGCCTGCGGGCTGGACACGCACTACCGAGAGATCTTCAGCCTGACGCGCCTCGACGAGGCGATCGGGATCGTCGACTCCGAGGCCGACGCCCTCGCCCATGCCGCCGCCTGACCGGGAAACGGCCAGAGGGCGACGGACGATCAGCCTCGCGGTGCGGGGGCTCGCCATCGGTCTGTTCGTGGCCATCGTCGCGATGGTCGGCTACGCGCTCGGTTCGCTGGTGCTGCCCGGGGCCGACCTGATGCCCGATCATCCATCGCTACCCGATTTTCTCGCCTTCTCGCTCATCTTCATCGCATTCCCCGCAGTCGGCTTGGTGGTCATATGGAAGCGTCCCGGCAACCCGATTGGGTGGATCTTTCTGGCAATTGGGTTCGGGATCGTCGCCTCCATCTTCGCGACGGAGTACGCCGGTCGTGTCGTCTACGTCGGCTGGAACCATCCGGCGGTCGTGTTCGTGGCGTGGACCGGTGGCTGGACTTGGGCCGTTGCCACCGGGCTGATGCTCACCTTCGCGGTGCTTCTCTTCCCGATGGGCGTCTGCCCGGAGCGCGCTGGGGGCCCGTCGCGTGGCTCGCCGCCATCGCCATCGGGCTCACCGTACTGGCGGAAGCACTGCGTCCCGGTACGCTCGTGGGTTACCGAGGGGAACTCGCCAATCCGTTCGGTGTGGGCGGACCGCTCGGCGAAGTGGCGTCCGCCGTGTCCGACGGAGGTCTCGTGGCGATCTTGGCGGTGGGGCTTCTCTCTGTCGCATCGCTCGTGGTTCGCTTTCGGCGGGCACACGGCATCGAGCGTCAG
>JBBJNX010000180.1:0-5104 GCA_037721115.1 Candidatus Limnocylindria bacterium | reverse complement strand
GGTCGGGGGCTAGCCCCGTCGTCAGCTACCTCGTAGCGGCGCACCTCGTAGCGGCGCACCTCGTGCTCGCCCAGGCTCGACCAAGCCTGGGCGGGCACTGACATGAAAGGGACCTGCATGGCCGAGACGGAGATCGCCACCGATGGTGGCACGCGGCGCCGCCGGACCGGCCGCGTCGCCGGCGAGCGCAGCCGAGTGCCACAGCAACGACCGTGGGCGCAGCCGAGGATGCGCTATCCGCCGACCGACGCGGTGTCGGCAGATGAGCTCGAGTCGATCCACCTGGCGTCGCTACGCATCCTGGAGGAGATCGGCATGGACTTCCTCGATGCGGAGGCCCGCGAGCTCCTTGCCGCGGCCGGGGCTCACGTCGAGCCCGGGACGGAGCGCGTCCGCTTCGAGCCGGGGATGGTGGCGGACCTGATCCGGACGGCCCCGGCGTCCTTCACGCTCCATGCCCGCAATCCGGCGCATCACCTCCGCATCGGCGGCGACCACATGGCCTTCGGCGCCGTGAGCAGCGCTCCGAACGTGTCCGACCTCGACCGCGGGCGTCGCGTGGGCAACCGTGGGGACTTTCAGAACCTGGTCCGTCTGGCGCAGATGCTCGATACCGTCCACTTTTTCGGTGGCTATCCGGTGGAGCCCATCGATCTCCATGCTTCGATTCGCCACCTCGACGCGTTCTACGACCTGCTGACCCTTGCGGACAAGCCGCTTCACGCGTACAGCCTGGGTCGCGAGCGAAACCGCGATTGCCTCGAGATGGTGCGGATCGCGCGTGGAATCGATGACGCGACCCTCGACAATGAGCCGTCGATCTTCACGGTCATCAACTCCAGTTCGCCCCTTCGACTCGACACGCCGATGCTTCATGGCATCCTCGAGTATTCGGCGCGCAACCAGGTCATCGTGATCACGCCATTCACCCTGGCTGGGGCGATGGCACCGGTCACCCTCGCGGGCGCGCTCGCGCAACAGAACGCGGAAGCCCTCGCTGGCGTGGTGATGACCCAGGTCGTGCGGCCCGGCTCGCCGGTCGTGTACGGCGGTTTCACCTCCAACGTCGACATGCAGTCCGGCGCGCCGGCGTTCGGGACCCCGGAGTACATGCGCAGCGCGCTGGTCGGTGGACAACTGGCCCGTCGGTACGGATTCCCATACCGTTCATCGAACGTGTGCGCCGCGAACGCACTCGACGCCCAGGCCGCCTACGAGTCCGTCTTCTCGCTATGGGGCGCCGTGATGGGCGGGGTCAACCTGCTGATGCATGGGGCCGGTTGGATGGAAGGCGGCCTCCACGCGGGATTCGAGAAGATGATCCTCGACGCCGAGCTGCTGCAGATGGTCTCCGCATTCCTGGATCCGGTCGTGGTCGACGAGGATACCCTCGGCCTTGACGCGATCCGGGAGGTCGGCCCCGGTGGGCACTTCTTCGGCGCAGCGCACACGCAGGCCCGCTTCCGCACCGCCTTCCACAAGCCGATGATCTCCGACTGGCGAAATTTCGAGACGTGGCGGGAAGCGGGCAGCCCCGAAGCGGCCGGCAAGGCAAACCACATCTGGAAGGAGCTTCTCGCGGCGTATGAGCCGCCGGCCATCGAGGAGGCCGTCCGCGAGGAACTCGCGGCGTTCGTGGCTCGTCGCACGGACGAGGGCGGGGTGCCGACCGACTTCTGAGATGCGCATCCACCCATGCCACATGATTCGCTTTGAAAGGGATTCCCGTTGAAGTCATCGGCTCGCGTCGTCGTCATCGGCGGAGGTGTTGTCGGCTGCGCCGTGCTCTATCACCTGACGAGGGCCGGTTGGACCGACGTGATGCTCCTCGAGCGCAGGGAGCTGACCTCCGGTTCGACCTGGCACTCGGCCGGGGGGATGCATACGCTGAACGGCGACCCCAATATCTCGAAGCTCCAGCAATACACCGTCCAGCTCTACGAAGAGATCGAACGGATCTCCGGTCAGGACTGTGGGATCCACCTGCCCGGCGGCCTGATGCTCGCCGACACGGAGGTGCGGATGGACTTCCTGCGCCTGACCCAGGCCCGTGGTCGCTATCTCGGCATGGACCTCGAGCTCATCACTCCATCCGAGGCCCAGTCCCTCTTCCCGCTCCTGGACCCGCGCTGCTTCGTCGGCGGCCTGTACGACCCGGTCGAGGGTCACGTCGACCCGTCGGGCGTCACACACGCGTACGCCATCAGCGCACGCCTGGCCGGCGCGGAGGTGCACCGCAACACTGCGGTCACCGGCCTGAGCCAGCGGCCGGACGGGAGCTGGGACGTGCAGACGGACGTTGGCACCACGATCCACGCCGAGCACGTCGTCAACGCCGCCGGTTTGTGGGCTCGGGAGGTCGGCCGCATGGTCGGCATTGAGCTGCCCATTCTTGCCATGGAACACATGTTCCTCCTCACCGAGAACATGCCCGAGGTCGCGGCGAACATGGCGGCCACCGGGAAAGAGATGGCCATGGCCATGGACTTCGGCGGCGAGATCTACATTCGACAAGAGGGCGGGGGCATGTTGCTCGGCACCTACGAGCAGGCCTGCGTTCCCTGGTCGCCGAGGGAAACGCCCTGGGACTTCGGCGCCCAGCTGCTCAAGCCGGACCTCGACCGCATCACGCCCGAGTTGGTGGTGGCCTTCCAGCACTATCCCGCGATGGCCACCGTCGGCATCAAGCGTGTCGTCAACGGGCCGTTCACCTTCGCGCCCGACGGGAATCCCCTCGTGGGTCCCGTCCCGGGGCTCCGCAACTTCTGGGTCGCCTGCGGCGTGATGGCCGGTCTCTCCCAGGGAGGCGGCGTCGGCCTGGCCCTCGCTGCGTGGATGACCGAGGGCGATCCGGGGATGGATATCTGGGCCATGGATGTAGCCCGATTTGGCGATTATGCGACGATCGGGTACACCAACGCCAAGGTCCGCGAGAATTACGCGCGCCGCTTCCGCATCACGTTCCCGAACGAGGAGCTGCCGGCCGGTCGGCCCCTGCACACGACACCAATCTACGATCGTCTCGCCGCCGCGAACGCGGTCTGGGGCGCCGCCTACGGTCTCGAGCATGCGCTGTGGTTTCAGTCGGAGGGACAGGAAGCGGTCGAGGAGGTCACCTTCCGACGTTCCAACGCGTGGGACCAAGTTGCCGCGGAATGCCGCGCCGTCCGCGAGGGCGTGGGGCTGATCGAGACCTCGAACTTCGGAAAGTATCACGTCACCGGACCGGGTGCCGCCACGTGGCTGTCGAGTCTGCTGACAAATCGGATGCCGGCGGTCGGTCGCATCGTGCTCACGGCGATGCTCAACCCACAGGGCCGCATCCTGGGCGAGTTCACGGTCGCTCGTGCCGGCGAGAACGAGTTCTTCCTGTTCGGTTCGCAGGCCGCCGAGGCCCATCATCGGCGCTGGTTCGTCGACCATCTGCCGACCGATGGCAGCGTCTCGTTCCAGGTGATGGGCCTGAGCCTGGTCGGCCTGTCGCTGGCGGGCCCGCTCGCGCGCGACGTGCTCCAGAAGGTGACCGACACCGATCTCGCGACGAGCTCGATGCGATTCATGGACTTTCGGCCGATGGACGTCGGCATGATCCCGGCACGTGTCGGTCGACTCAGCTATACGGGCGAGCTTGGCTATGAGCTGTGGGTCGCACCCGAATACCAGCGAGCACTCTTCGATCTGTTGCACGACGCCGGTGCCGAGTTCGGGCTCCGCCTCTTCGGGTTCCGAGCACTCATGTCCCTGCGGCTGGAGAAGGGGTTCGGCACGTGGTTCCGCGAATATCGGCCGATCTACACCGCACTCGAGGCCGGCCTCACGAGCTACATCAAGCTCGAGCACGAGTTCATCGGTCGAGCGGCGCACGAAGCCGAGCTGGCGACGGGACCTGGGCGGCGCCTCGTCACGCTGGTCGTCGAACCTGACCCGGAGGACCCCGCCGATGCCATCGGCGATGAGCCGATCTGGCACGATGACGAGGTGGTGGGCTGGGTCACGTCCGGGGGCTATGCACACCACAGCAAGGCGTCGGTGGCGCTCGGATACGTCCCAGCGCACCTGGCGGAGGCGGGGTCGAATGGCAACTTCGAGATTGAGATCATCGGTCGGCGCCGCCCCGCTCACCTCCAGTTGACGCCGATCTACGATCCCGAAGGGAGGCGGATGCGCCAGTGACCGACGGGCGCCGCATCATCCTCGACGGTCGACCGATCCCGTACGAAGACGGCGATTCGGTCGCCGTGCCGTGATGCGCGCCGGAGAGCATCCTCAGCACGGTGGCACGATCTGCCTCGCCGGCGACTGTGGCAACTGCGCGGCGGCCGTGGACAGCGTCGCGTACGTGCGGACCTGCCAGACGCGCGCTCGTCCCGGGCTTGTGGTGCGCCGGCACCCTGCGGTCGGGGAGCCGGCGCTGCCAGCCGTGGACAAGATGAATCTCGCCGGGTATGCGCCGGCGCCGCGCATTCGGGTCCAGCGCGAGGAGGCCGATCTGGTGGTGATCGGAGCCGGCGACAGCGGGGCCGCGGCGGCGACGAATGCCGAGCGCCAGGGACGAACCGTCACCGTCCTCGACGCTCACGACGAGATGGAGGTCGTGGCGGTCTACGCCGGACCCACGATCATCGTCCGGACGCGCGGTGGGATGCTCCACATCAACGCCCGCGAGGTAGTGGTCGCGACAGGCGCGGCTGAGCTGCACCCGGTCTGCCCGGGGAGCTCACTGATCGGCCTGGTCACGGCTCGTGCGGCCCGGCAGTTGCACGCGGCCGGGGTGCACCTGGGCGTTGCGGTGGCCATCGGCGCGGCACCGAGTGGTGTGCCGAGCATTCCGCTACAGGGGAGACTGCTCCGCTTCGAGGGCGAAGGCCGGGTGATGGGCGTCGTCATGGCCGACGAGGGAAGCGATCGTGAGCGGACGACCGCCTGCGATACGGTCATTCTCGACCTGGGCAACTCCCCCCGCGACCTCCTCTCCCGGATGTCCGGTGATCTGCCGGTCACGGTCGTCGGGCCGGCGGCGGATGCGTTCCCGCTCCCGGAGTGCCCGACCACGGGCACAGTCTGTCCCTGTTCCAACGTGAGTGTCGAAGATCTCCAGGGTGTG
>JBBJNX010000179.1:0-5112 GCA_037721115.1 Candidatus Limnocylindria bacterium | reverse complement strand
AGCTCCGATCGGGGGGCCGAGGATCTCAACCAGGCTCGTGCGCTTGGTGCCGATGGTGCGGCCGCCACGGCCGCCGGCGTTGTGGAAGGTTGGGCCGGCACGACCGGCCCGCACGGTCTGCGCGTCGATCATGATTATCCAGGGCTGAAGGCCGGTCGACCGGCCAATGTGCCGCCACTCCTCTGCATGTGAGCCCGCCTCCAGATCCCGCCAAGTTTGCGGATCAGGTAGCCGCCTCGAGTATGTGGTCGTGAGTCACAACATCGACGTAGCGACCGGCGCGGGCCGCGCGAGGGACTCTGCCGGCGCAGCCGTGCCTCGCCCTGCTCAAGTGCGACCCAGCCAGTGGAGCGAGCGGCCGTGTTGGCTCGCAAGCGCAATTGGTTGCCCATCGCGCGCAAGTACAAAGCTCTTGTCGGCGCTGGCGCTCGCAGGCAGTCGTGCATCAATGTCCGGCAGGACGCCCCGCGCCTCAAAGGAAATCCAGACTGCCTCGCGGCGCGACATCATGGCCACGACTTCGGTGCGGTCCTCCTCGGCGAGGTATGGCATCACGGCGGAATGAAAAACGACGAGAGTCGCGTCATGTGGTGCGCCCTTCGCCAAGGACGTGAGGCCGTCGCGGATGTCGCCTCTGACCACACGCGGCGGATCGGACGCCGCCAGGTCAAGAGCTGCACGAAGACGCTCCTCGCGATCGGTCTCTCCCGGCCAGACGAGGGCCGTTAGCCACGACACGGTGTCGGGATCACCCACGTCGAGAGGGTTGCGATCCAGTCCGCAGCGCCACGCGATCTGCGGGACGGCGTGCGGCATGGGAACGGCCCCGGTCGTCGTGCAGGGCAACACGACCGCTGAATGTTCCGACCCGACACGATGCCCGCCGTAGTCGTACCCGTATCGGTCAGGCAAGAGGCAGAGTCCAGCCGCAGCCCCAGCTTCAAGCAGCGCGATTGGCTGCGGCAGGGAGCTCAGCAGAGGGAGCATCACTGCGCAGCGTCCCGGCTCGTTGGTCTGCGTGCTCCGCTCGAGCATGAGCTTCCGCAGGAGAGGCTCGTGTGTGGTGACGAACTCGCGGAACGAGCTGTAGTCGGGGAGCACGCCCTTCAGATACTTGACCGAAGCGAACAGGAGATTTGGTTGCCGCTTCGGTGTTGGAAGGTTGCTCAAGAACGAGAGGATCTGACCATCGTCTGCCACGCCGATGGCGAACTCTTCGTAGAGCGGCGAGACGCCTCGTGCCCAATCTGCGAACAGGCGGTAGCGATCAACGGTCGTGGCGGCGAGATCGTCCATGTCGCAAACAGCAGCTCACCCGTTGCTATCCCTGTAGGTGACACGATACCGCCGAACTGATCGACCGCCAGGCAACGCAAGGCGCAGGTCCTACCGTGACCAGACAACACCGCGTGTCGGCACGAACGGGGCGATCCGCGCGTACGCGCCAGCGTCGTCGCGAACTGCGTAGTCGCCCTCGGCACCGAAGGTTTCTGCGTAGTCATCGAGGTAAATGTCGTAGTGCGCCGCGGTGAATGCGGCTCCTTCATCGGTCATGAGATCAGAGACGAGCTTGCCGTCGATGGCACCGGCCAAGTCCGAGCCACTCATTTCTCCCCCCTTCACCGCGGCAGACTAGTCGTCGCGGACTAACTCAGGATTGTGGAGGTCGTGCCGGATCAGCCAAGCCAGGTAGAGCCCGATATGGGTGAAAGCGCGCTCCTCGGGCTGACCCGCCTGAAGAGCGCCATCCACGTGGTAGTCGAGCTTGTCGTAGGCGGTCGTCACAACTCCAGAGTCAGGTGTCTTCCGGCCCCTTTCAACCAGCCGTCAGGGCTTCGTAACGTGGATGATGTTCCCGGTGCTGCCGAACGGCGACGCCACAATCACCTGAGTGTCCCCCATTCGCAAGCCAAAACCACCGGCCTATCTGCCCAAGCTCGTCGCGGCGTGCGGCGGTCGCAGGAACGCCTACGGAGAGGGAGCAATGCCGGGCGTCGGAACGGAGCCAGGAACGTCGGGCGGCCCAGGAGGCGTTTCGAACCGATCAATCTCGTTGCCGGCGGCATCCAGCGCGATCCAGGCCTGGAGTCCACCCCGCCAGGAAGAAAGGCGAAGAACAGGAGAGCATCGATGTCCGCTGATGACAGCGGAACCAACTGCGCCTGCGCCTTTCCGCCCGCATCCGTCTCAACCCACACTTCAGAAACGGTCGGGTCGACCAGCCCCAAAACCTCGTGGGTGACGGTCGAGGCGTGGCTCGAGGAGCCCACACCGAACATCCGGTACGAGCCCCCGGCACCCGGCATCGGGCCGCAGGCGCCACCGGCAGATGGCAACCACTCGAACTGAATGCACACATCGCTTGGCCGCGCGCCTCGATAGACGGTATAGCGGAACGCCCTGCCCTCCACCCGGCCGCGGGCAACCTCGACCACGGGACCGATCGCCGGCTCCCCCATCTCCGGGACCTGTCCGGGGCGTGGCTCGACATCGAGACTCTCGATCGGCACGCCGATGTCCGGCGCATCCTCAGACCCGATCGACGGACCACGCTCTCCGAGAGCGCCGACGACATTCAGCACCGCAAGCGTGACCACCATGGCAGCGATCGCGACGCCCCCGACCGCGATGGCCTGGACGGTGGGTCGCACCGAGCGGCGGCCACGAACCCATCGGTCCGGGACCCGGAGCATCGTGTCGGGCATCGGCGCCGCGGTCGCATCGGCGCGCAGCGCATCGGCCAGCATCAGGTCGAGCGATGATGGCGTGATTCTGGTCATGAAGTAGCGTCCTCCAGTTGCGCGCGCAGCTGGCGGCGCGCTCGAAATGCGACTGTTCGCACATTGATTTCTGACAAGTCGAGCAGGCGAGCGATCTCCCCCATGCGATACCCATATGCGTAATGCAGCACGATTACCGCGCGCTCTCGCGGCGCAAGCAGCTCAACCAGCTGTCTCAATCCGACGTCCGGTGACTCGACCGGCCGGCCGCGGTGCGAGCCTCGGAATACGATCCGCGAGCAGGCGTCGACTCCGGAGGACGGTCTTCGCTTCGTTCAGCGCAATGCGCACGACCCACGCGTCGAAGAGGGCTGGGTCCCGAAGCTGGTGCAGTCGTTCCGACGCCTTCAGGTATGCCTCGTGTACGAGGTCCGGGGCGTCATCGACTCCCCGCCACCGCGGTGCAGACGGCCGTGAGACGAGGACGCAACTGCTCGAAAACGCGCCTCGAAATCGCGCACTAGCTCAGCGCGAGCTGTGTCACCGCTGGTCGCCGCAATCTCCATCGTCCTCCCTCGTCAGGCAAGCCCCGCTACCCCCTTCGATGTGCGGCGATGATGTTTCGTTGCGGATTGCGTCGGCCGATGCCGGCACGTCTCAGTCGAGGCGTTCGCCCCAACCGATCTCGGTGCCGTCATCCAGCGTCACGTCCGCATGGCCCTCTTCATTGAGGATCGCGACCGCGACGACGCTACGGTCGGGGTTTGCGTCACGGACCACAGACACGATGTCTTCCGCGTGCTCCTCACAATCCGGCACGCTCATCGGCCCACAGTCCACCATGTAGCCGGGCGACTCGGGCATGACGGTCGGAAGATCGGGCGAACCCAGCTCGCTCCAGCCATATAGGTAGATGAAGGCCCCTTCGCGGGTTGCGGAGTTGGTTGCATCGGCGACATGTAGAACGCGGCTATCGGGCTCTGATGTGACGAGCTCCCCGCCCTCGTCCGAATGCAGGATGCCCGGCCAGCCGCCGTCGGAGATGAAGAGCCAGACCGGCGTCATCGGATCGGTGGGGTGATCGGCAACCTGCAGACCCGGGCCGAACTCCGCATCCACGGCCGCCAGCGTGGTCAGCCAGATGCGAGTCCGGCTCATCGAGGTCATGCCGAGGCTGACCGAGTCCCGAGCCTCTTCGCACGACACCGCGGTGTCAGGCCAGCCGAGTTCATCGCACGATGATCCCGGATTCGGCGCGGAAACCGGGTCGAAGACCGGCTCCATCTCTCCAATCAAGAATTTGATCTCGCGCGTCTCGCTCCCGTCATCGCCGAGCGCGGTGAGTTCCTGTGGCGTGAGCCCAACGATGTCGAAGTGGATTGGTCGCTCGTCGCCGCTCATGAGCGGAATCTTGATCTCGATCGTCTGCTCGTCGACCAGGCGCGCCGAGGTGTTGACGATCGACGAAGTAGTCGTCGCGCAGTCCCCGCTGGCGCCGACATCCCACCAGCGCGCGTTCAGGTTGCTGTCACCAGCCTGCGTCACCGTGATAGCCACGCAGGTGTGGGCGAGAGGTCGATCGGCCACGAAGGTCCCTGCCGGCAGCTCGACGTGCCCGATCCGCTGCAGGGGCACGCAATCGGCCGAGTTCAGCCGCTCGCGCGGGGTCAACTGGCGGCCGATGATCAGCACCCGGTCGCCCGGTTCGAGGTTGTCAATCGGGGCGTCGACCGTCATGAATGCGATCTGCGGCACGTCACCGCGGATCCGCGTCTGGATGGCCAGGTCATAGCCACGCGCCACCACGTCTGGCGAGTCGACATAGCGCTGGACGAGCCCGGCAGCCACGACCACGTCATCATCGAGGCTAGCCAGGAACTCGGGCTCCATCGCGCCGCGCATCGAGACCGGGCATCCGACCCCGTCCGCATTCGGCCGGGCAGTCGGCTGGTTGACCGTCCCAACGCGCAGCGGTCCGAGCGCCACCAGGCTGACCACCGCGATCAGAGCGACGACGGCGGCAATGGCGGCAGGCCGCCGCAGCGAAGAGGTCGAGAGCCGCTCGGTGACCATCGCTTCGGTGAGGGTCAGCGGCGACGAGTCGGCCTCCGACCGTATGGCGGCGCGGATGCGTTCATCGAGGTCGTCAGGCACCGCTTCGGCTCCCCGGTCCGGCTGCATCGGCTTGCGGTGCGCTGAAGTCTTCACGCAACCGTGCCATGCCATCTCGAAGATTGCTCTTCACTGTGTTGTGGCTCACGCCCATGACCCCCGCCACCTGCGGGACGGTGAGGCCCGCGTAGTGGTGCAGCGCAACTGCGGCGCGCATCTTGTGCGGCAGCTTGCTCAACGCCTCGGCCACGACAAGGCGATCCGCCGACGGCTGATCCGA
>JBBJNX010000178.1:0-5144 GCA_037721115.1 Candidatus Limnocylindria bacterium | reverse complement strand
GTGATCTTTCGCCTTGCCTTCCCGGCCCGGGACGAGTGGGCAAGGTCTCGAACCTTTTTCGCACTACCAGACACTCTATGATGCAGGCTGATCGGCGAGGATGCATAGGTTCGGAAGGTGGGTCCATGCCAACCTACACAGCGCCAACCTACACAGCCATCGACGACAAGTCCGGCGCGAGGCCCACTCCCAGCCCCGCCGACTGCGGCGTGGCCGCCATAGGGTTCAGATCGAGCGGGCCCATTGCCGTCCGGCCAGTGACTAACTGAACCCTTTACGCTCGCATCCAGGACCCGGACGGTCATACAGATGGGTCAGATGTCACGTGGCTGGATGACGGACGGCGCGTGGAGATCGACCTTGACAATGATGCCCGAGGCATGCAACGGATGATGAACAGTCAGTGAACCGCTTGGTGCACCGGGGTCGGCGCCGGGATCCACATCGCGACATGTCCGCCTGGGCCGTGCTCGACCCAGATCCGACCTCCGTGAGCCTCCACCAAGCCCTTGGCGATCGTCAGCCCCAGCCCTGTTCCCCCAAGGGGGCGGCCTTCGCTACGGATGGGTCGATCGGCGGCGTTGAATATTCGCGCGCGGAGGTCGTCGCTGAAGCCATCGCCTCGATCCACGACACGAATGACTACCCCGCCATCCTGCTCGACGAGCCTGAGGACGACCTCAGTACCGAGCGGGGCGTGTCTGATCGCATTGTCCAGAAGGTTGCGGATGACACGCGAGATCTCGCTGATTCCTACCTCACTCATCGTGGAGCCCTTCATCGAGACGCGCAACGTCACGGACTTCTGAACGGCGACCGGCGTCAGCGCCTCGACGGCTTCGTCCGCAAGCTCCGCCAGGTCGGCCGGCACTCGCTCGAACTCGAGGTGGCCAGCTTCAATACGTGCAAGCAGGAACAGATCGTCGGAGAGGCGGCGCACAGCCTCGATGTCCTTGCGCATGGCGGCGAAGTAGCGGCGCGGCTCCGGAGCCAGATCATCCTCGAGCGCGTCGAGAGCCGCTCGCAGCGCAGCCAGCGGCGTCCGCAGGTCATGACCGATCGCTGCCAGAAAGGCCTGGCGAGCCGTTCGCTCGTTGATGCGCTCAGCCTCCAGGGCGGCCAGGCGAGCGGCCATCATGTCAATCGCTCTCGCTGCCTGGCCGATCTCATCAGCCCGTTCCACGCCAGACCGCGCACTGAGATCACCCTGCGCCATCCGGGCAGCCGCCATCCGTAGCTCGCGCGCATCCACAGCCAACCCTCTCGCCACGGCGTATTCGACCACAAGACCAAACGCAGCTCCCATGATCGATACGACGAGCAACAATGCAAGCTGTCCTCGTTGCAGGAAGGTGAGGCCGGCCGAAACGGCGATCGTGGTTCCCGCGGTGACCATGGCGGCAAGTGCCACGGCGAGGATCTCGCGTCGAAGCGAGCGAATGCGCGCGATGAAGCGCGGTATCACCAGCGCAGCGACAATCGTGCCGGCGGCCAGTCCCATGAACAGGGGGATGGCGACCGGCCGGGCGATAGGACCGTTTTCACCGAGGCCCATGATCAGCACAACGCCCACCACGGCGGTGATGATCGGCCCAAGCACAATGACTCTCACGGATCGAACCGATAGCCGACACCGCGGACGGTGACGATCCACCGTGGTTGGAGTGGGTCGTCCTCGATCTTCTGCCGAATGCGTCGGACGTGGACCGTGACCGTCGAAACGTCACTGAACTCTGCGGATGAGTCCCACACAGCGTTGAGCAACTCTCCGCGCGAAAAGACCTGGTTCGGTGACGACGCCAGGAACACCAGCAGATCGAACTCGCGGGCGCGGAATACTGCCGGCTGTCCATGCACCGTGACGGTTCTCGCTCGAGCGTCGACCACCAGGCCGTCAAATTCAAGTCGGAGATGACCCGGCGGCGGACGGACACGCCGAAGGACAGAACGAACCCGCGCGACCAATTCTCGCGGTGAGAATGGCTTCACGACGTAGTCGTCCGCGCCCAGCTCAAGCCCCACTACCCGATCGGTCTCATCGGTTCTGGCCGTCAGGACGATGACCGGAACGTCGCTGTCGCGTCGCACATCGCGGAGGAATGCCAGGCCGTCCATCCCGGGCAGCATGAGGTCCAGGATGACGAGGTCGGGAGCTCGACCCAACAGCTGCCGCGCTCCCTCGCCATCGGCGGCAGCGTCGACGCGGTATCCGTCCCGCTCGAGATAGCGAGACACGACGTCACGGACCGTCGGTTCATCGTCAATGACCAGCACGCGCCGGTGACGGCCAGCATCGGCAGCATCGGCAACCGGTGGCGAACTGCGCGGCGTGTGCATGGGACGAGGATACGGTGCGCCGGACGCGACGTCGCCGGATCAGGCACCCTGGCCGATGTTCTGGGCGAGACCGCCATCCATGGTGAATGTCGAGCCCGTGCAGTAATCGGCGTCGCTGGATGCCAGAAAGACGGCCAGGCGGGCGATCTCCTCGGGTTGGGCGGCGCGCTTCAGCGGGATGCTCTGCACTTGCTCCTCCAGCAGAGCCGGATCATCGATGGCTGGCTGATTGAATGGGGTCAGCACCATGCCCGGCGCCAGGCTATTGACGTTGATTTTCAAGGGTGCCAACTCGAGTGCGAGGGTGCGCGTCAAGTTGCGGACGGCTCCCTTCGAACAGTCGTAGTCAGCGCCGCCCGCGTTGGGGATGTCCTCGTGGACGGAGGTGACGTTGATGATCTTGCCGCCACCGCCTCGCCGCTTGCGCTCCTGGATGAAGCGCCGGCAGCAGAAGAACGGGCCGTAGACATTCGTCCGGATGGCCGTGTCCCACACCTCGGTCGTCAGCTCGGCAACCTCGGTCCCGGACGCGTCCACGCCCGCGTTGTTCATGAGGATGTCGATTGTCCCAAAGGCCTCCATGGCCTTGTCGAAGGCGGTTCCCACCTGCGTCTCGTCGCTGATGTCGATCTGGACGACGATTGCCTTCCGACCGACGGCCTCGACTTGCTGTCGGGTCGAGGCCGCACCCTCTGCATCGTGGAGATACGTGATCACGACATCGGCGCCCTCGCTGGCGAATGCGGCCGCCGTGGCCTGACCAATGCCCGAGTCGGATCCGGTGATGAGAGCGACCTTGCCCAGCAATCGTTGCGTCGTCATGCAGTCTCCTTGTCCTGTTTGAGGGATGAGTCGTTCGCCTTCGAAGCCTCGGTGATGCGCCAGGCGGCGTTGATGAGCCCGACGTGGGAGAATGCCTGGGGGAAGTTCCCGAGAAGCGGGCCACCATGCGGGACCGCCTCCTCGGAAAGCAAACCAAGGTCATTGACGTACCCGTTCGCATTGAGGAACCACGCCTCCGCTCGGTCGACCTCTCCGATCATGGCCAGGCACTCGGCCAGCCAGAACGTACAGATCAAGAAGCCGCTCGCGTCAGCCGGCCACCGCCGCACCAGCCCGCCGATACCGAGGTCGCGCTCGATGACCTCAATCGTTGCTCTCATGCGTTCATCGTGGGCGGGCAGAAAGCCGACCAGCGGCATCAGCAGCACCGAGGCATCCAGATCGTCCGAGGCAAAGGCGCCGGTGTAAGCGCCTGCCGCGGAGCTCCACGCCTGCTCGAGAACGGCCGCTCGAATCTCGTCGCGGGCGACTGCCCAGCGCCCCGGATCGGCACCGTCACCCAGACGATCGGCCAGGGAAATGGCCCGATCGAGCGCGACCCAGCACATTACCTTGGAAGAGACGTACTGGCGGGGCTTGTCCCGCGACTCCCACATCCCGGCGTCGGGCTCGGACCACTCGGCGGCGGCTCGGTCCGCCATGACAACCAACAGCTGTTGAAGCGGTTGTTCCAGCTCGCCGAGGTCGTCGCGCAGCAGGTGAACGGCGTCGAGAACCTCGCCGAAGACATCGAGCTGCACCTGGGTCCACGCCTGGTTCCCGACGCGGACCGGACGACTATCGTGGTAGCCGCTGAGGTGCTCGAGCGTGTGCTCCGTGAGGTCTCGCTCGCCGGCGACGCCGTACATGATCTGGAACAGCTCATCTCCGATCTTGCCGGCGGCATTGGCGAACCAGTCGAACAGGCGCGCCGGCTCGTCGGGGCAAGCAGCGATCCACAGCGAACGGGTCGTCAGGCTGAGATCACGCAGCCAGGCATAGCGGTAGTCGAAATTGAGCTCGCCGCCCATCCGCTCAGGAAGGGAGGTCGTCGCTGCCGCCACGATGGCACCCGAAGGACGATACGTCAGCCCCTGCAGCACGACAGCGCTTCGGCGGACCTCGCTCCCGAAGCGCCCCCGGTACCCCTGGTGCAGCTGCGACAGTGACTGCCAGGCCGTCTGCGTATCCTCGATCGTCGCCAGACGCCCGGACTCCTCGGGCGGTGACCCGCCGAAGGACGGCTGGTAGCTGGCCCTGAACTCCACCACGTCGCCCGACCTGATGACGAACCGAGCGCGCGCCGACCCGTTCTTGCAGCGCAGCGCGATGGGACTTGTCAACGTGAGCTGTGCAGGCCCACCGCGAGCGATGACTCCGGCAGCGACTGATCTGAAGTGCGGCTCCGTTCGGCCGTACTCCATCCGAGGAGCGAAGTCGATCTCCAGGACTACGGTTCCGCGCACGCCCTCGGCTCGGCGGAGCAGGGTATGGGGAGACTGCAGCCCGAGATCGTGACCACGCGCACCGGGATGGAGGGCGGCCGCATCGGTAAGCGTCATTTCGCCCTCTGCCGTCCGGAAGATCGAGCGCAGGACGAGCGAGTCACCCACATAATGTCGCTCGGTCTCGAACTCGTCCACCGGGCGGATCACCCAGTGCCCCGCATCCGGATCGAGCAGACGGCCGAACACCGAGGGCGAATCGAACCGAGGGACGCACCACCAGTCGAGAGAGCCTCGGCCGTCGACCAGCGCGGCGGAATGGCAGTCGGACAGGAACCCATAGTCGGCGATCGGAGGCTGACGC
Source organism: Candidatus Limnocylindria bacterium (assembly GCA_037721115.1). GTDB lineage: Bacteria > Chloroflexota > Limnocylindria > QHBO01 > QHBO01 > JACDBZ01. Next base: position 176 of record JBBJNX010000178.1, on the reverse strand, counting down.
CGACGCGACCCTGTCTCTTCGGTCGGTTCTACGATTGATGGCCCCTTCCGGATCGCGACGTCGGAGAACAGACGTAGATGCTGCACGTCGTTGGGCTCCTGCGCAATAGCTCCATGTATGACCTAACCGTGCCGTTAACGTTCGTCGGCGTCATTACCGCTCGTCATTTGGCGGTC
>JBBJNX010000177.1:0-5155 GCA_037721115.1 Candidatus Limnocylindria bacterium | reverse complement strand
CCGCCAGATTCCTCCTCACCGGGATCACCATCGTCGGCATCGGGGTGCTGGATCCGGGCGACCGCGAGGCGTGGACCCTCGCCTTCGGCATCCTGGCGCTGGGCCCCCTCGTCGGCGTCGGGGCCATGCTCCGGTTGCGCCGACGACCCGACGCCATCCGCATGGCCGGCGGCCGGCGCTAGCCAGCTCCTACCGTGCGCTCGACACGTCGAGGAATGTCGCATGAGGCCCGCTCGAAGCGCGAATCCCGCGCTGGAGTGAGGCGACCTCAGCACGAGACGCACACCGGCGCCGCGCTCACGCTCGCCGGCCCTCGACGCACCGCGGGAATCGCGCATGAAAATACCTTCGCGCCGATCTGCCTCGACACATCGAGACGGTCTAGCGTCAGGCGGGCGTCGGGAGGAGATCGCGTCGCATCGTCAGGTCGCAGTCGGGAGTGGCGCCGCCGCCCACGACGACGAAGCCGTTGCGGTCGTAGAAGGAGCGACCGCGTTCGTTGCGCGAGTGCACATCGACCACGTAGCCGTCGACGTTACCCGCCAAGCGTCGGTGAAGCTCCTCCAGCACGGCGAACCCGGCACCCATTCCGAAGTGCGCCGGTTCAGCGTAGATGCGGAACAGCTCAGGGCCTCGCGGGCCGCGGCCGTACTGGGCGAAGGCGATGACTGCGCCATCCCGCTCGGCCACCAGGAAGTGCCGGTCATCACGGGCGGCAGCCCGTTCGGCCTGCACGGCCAGCGCATCCGTCGCGTAGTTCGTGCTCAGGAACTCCTCGATGAACTCCGGCTCGAAGATGTCGCGGTAGGTATCGGTCCAGCTGGCTCGAGCAACGCGCGCGATCGACTCGGCATCCGCGGCGGTCGCATCCCGCACCGTTGGCAGCATCAGTCGAGAAGCTCAATGCTCAGCGGTACCGCTCGCCGGACCGCGTCAGAGACCGGGCAATGCTCGACGGCCCAGTGCGCGATTTCCTCGAGCCGATCGGACGACGCCCCCGTCGACCGCACGCCGACGCGCATTGAGAACGGACCGCCCGGGACAGAGGCGTCGAGCCCCAGGATGCCGCGATCGTCTGACTCGCTGTCGACTTCGACCTCGCAGGTGAAGCCTTCGATGCCGAGCTGGGCCGCGCGCATGACGGCCAGCGAAGTGACGCAGGCCGCGACCGCGGCCCGCAGGAACCAGCCCGGGCTGGGGGCCGCACTGCCTCCGCCAACGGCACCGGGCATATCGGTCGTCAGTATCTCGCCCCCCGGTCCATTGACTCGGATGCGCAGCCCCTCCTCGACGTGCGCTGTGGCCAGCGAGTCTGTATAGCGCGCCTCATCAGGGTGTTCGGCCAGGTACTGGCTTGCGCCCTCGATGGCAGCGCGGATCGCATCGGTCATTCGGTTGGTCCTCCTTCGAGCAGGCGTCGCAGGCCGTCCTCATCAAGGACCGTGACCCCGAGCTGCTCCGCTTTCGCCAGCTTGCTGCCGGCCTTCTCCCCCGCCACCAGGTAGTCCGTCTTCGCAGATACCGATGAGGCCGCGTGCCCACCTGCGGCATGAATAGCCTCTTCCGCTTCCGAGCGGCTCAGTTCGGGCAACGTTCCGGTCACCACCAGGGTCTTGCCGCTCAGCGGACCCTCGACATCTTGCGCGGCGCCCGGCGCCGGCGCCTCCGCACTCACGCCGGCCTCGAGCAGGCGATGCAGCGTCTCGCGCGTGTGCTCGTCGGCGAAGAAACGCTCGATCCCTTCGGCCACCACCCGCCCGATCCCGTACACCGCCGTCAGCTCAGCCGCCGATGCGTCGCGGAGCATGTCGGCGGCTCGATGCGTCCAGGCAGCATCGGTCTCCTCCTGACCGCGTGAGAGCTCGCCGGCCAGCCACGCTGCAAGGTCGATGGCGGTCTGCCCCCCGACATGACGGATGCCCAGCCCATTGATGATCCGGCTCATTGGACGCTGGCGAGCATTATGAATCGAAGCCGCCAGGTTCTCGGCGCTCTTGCGACCAAGTCGCTCCAATCCCTCGAGCGTGTCAGCGTCGAGCCGGAAGACGTCGGCCGGCTCACGCACCAGCTCTCGATCCACCAGCTGGACCATGATCTTCTCGCCCAGCCCGTCGATGTCCATCCCGCCGCGTCCCGTGAAGTGAAGTAGTCCGCCGATCCGCTGCGCCGGACAGAACGGGTTCGGGCAGCGCGTGACGACCTCACCCTCCTCACGCACCGCGTCGGTGCCACAGGCGGGACAATGCGTCGGCATCTCCCAGATCGTCTCCGTCCCGTCGCGTGCGTCGATCACCGCGCTGACAATTTCCGGGATGACATCACCGGCGCGCTGGAGCACGACCGTGTCGCCGACCCGCAGGTCCTTGCGACGAATCTCGTCGATGTTGTGAAGCGTCGCATTGCGCACCGTGGTGCCGCCAACGAGGACGGGGGTCACATGCGCGACCGGGGTGAGAGCACCGATCCGACCGACGTACACGTCGATCTCTTCGAGCTTGGTGGTGACCTGCTCGGCGGGGAATTTGTAGGCGGTCGCCCAGCGCGGAGCGCGCGCCACGAAGCCGAGCTCCTGCTGCTCGGCCAGCGAATCGACCTTGATGACGATGCCATCGGTCTCGTAGTCGAGCTTCTTGCGTGCCTCGCCCCACTCCTCGGTGTAGGCGATCACGGCATCGATGCCCTCGACGCGGCGCACGTTCGGATTGACGGGAAAGCCAAGCCGCCGCATGAGCCCGAGCGACTCGGAGTGAGTCGCCAGGCCATGGGCGCCGACGAGCTGGTAGGTCCACAGGCCCATCCGACGGCTGGCGGTCACGGCTGGGTCCTTCTGGCGCACCGTGCCCGCGGCGGTGTTGCGGGCGTTCGCGTAGAGGGGCTTGCCGTCGCGCTCCAGCTGTTCGTTGAGAGCGGCAAATCCGCCACGCGTCATGAAGACTTCGCCACGAAGTTCGAGCCGATCCCCCGGCGGGTCCGCGTGTAGGCGCAGCGGGATGGCGCGCACGGTGCGCAGGTTCGGGGTGACGTCCTCGCCGGTAGTGCCGTCGCCGCGGGTGGCGCCGCGCACGAAGCGACGGCCCTCGTAGCGCAGACTGACCGCCAGGCCGTCGATCTTCAGCTCGCAGACGTACGTCACCGGCGGATCGTCGTCGTTGCGGCCGAGCCCACGCCGGACCCGGGCGTCGAACTCGCGCAGCTCGTCCGCGCCGAAGGCGTTGCCCAGGCTGAGCATCGGAACCTCATGACGGACCGACGGGAAGCCGCCCTCGACCGGTGCGCCGATGCGCTGCGTCGGCGAGTCCGCGGTCATCAGCCCCGGGTGGGCAGACTCGAGGTCGATGAGCTCGCGGAACAGCTTGTCGTACTCGCGGTCCGGCATGGTCGGCGCGTCGAGGACGTGGTAGCGGTGATTCGCCTCGTCGAGCGCGGCACGCAGCTCCGCCGCGCGGGCTTCGGGATCGGTCGCGGTCATCGGACGGATTCTACGGTCATCGCCAAGCACGTCGTACGTGCCTGCTCACCATTGCGCGGCCGGTCGGGGCGTGCGCCGCTGAGCGGCGCTAACCCGAACGTGCGCCAACGTCCAAAGCCACGTCCGGAGCCGTCGCTCGACCGCATCCAAGTGATCCGTGCTCAGGCTGCACCGCTCGGGGGCGCGTCCATCGTGAGAAGGGCTCATCAGCACCTCGTGATGGCCCGTCGGGCTGGGTTAACGACGCTGAGCGGAGGAGCGAGCCTCAGATGTCATCATCGGCCTCGTCTGCCTCATCGAACCAGGCGCGCAAGTGGCCGGCGTGCTCGCGGTAGTGCTCTGGCCCGTCGTAACCGATCACCATGGCGGGGGTGTGCCCGTTTCCGAGGGCCACGTCGAGCAGCCCCGGGTCAAGACCATCGAGAGCGTCAGCAAAGCCATGGAAGGCGCGCGTCTCGCGCTCGACGGCGGCCTCGGGTGTCGTCTGCCGAGCCTCCTCCAGCAGCACAGCGTTCATCGTATCGGTCTGTGCGGGGTCATAGGCGAATTCAGCGCCGCGGCCCTCCGTCGCCAGGCGCAGGGCCTCCGTCGCATGCTCTGCCCAGAACGCGACGTGGATGATCAGGTCGCGCACGCTCCAGCCATCGACGACCCCCGGCACGGTCACAAGCTCGAGGTCTACCGCCTCGAGCGCATCCAAGAAGGCGTCACGATCGAACGCCAGCTCAGCCAACAAGTCCTGGGTGCGGCTCATGACGGTCCCAACGCGGAGCGGAGATCGCTGAGATGCTCCCGATAGTGGGCCGCTCCGTCCTCGCGGATCTTCTCCTCCAACGTGACGCCGTCGGGGAGGCGTTCTGACAGGTGAGCCGGGTCCAAATCAGCCAATCGCTCCAGCAGCGCCTGGACCGATGCGGCCTCGCGCTTTCGAACCGTCGTCAGATCGGCCTGGCGGGCGACGCGCGCCACCGTCTCGTTTCGCTCATCAACCGATCCGTCGCCGTCGTCGATCTCGTCTACGCGATTGCCCTCGACCGCATGGATCACTTCCGCCACGTGCCCCGCCCAGTAGCCGAGATGCGCTACCAGCTCTCGCGCACTCCACTCGCCGGTCAAACCGGGCGCATCCAGGCGCGAGGGATCAATCCGCTCGAGCGCTGTCAGGAAGTCGGCGCGTGCTTCGACCAGGTCGTCGATAAGCCCGCGAGTCATGCGCGCTCGAGCCCGGCATACTCCTCGATCAGGCGCTTCACGCCCTCGCCGACGAAGGCCACTGTAACCTCCTCGTCGCCCTTGACGATTCGGCTGGTGACGACGATCCCGTCGCCAAAGCGCCGATGCTTCACGCGGTCGCCCGCCCTCCAGGTCGGGTCCTCTTCGGCACCCAGCGCGTCCCCCGCTCCCGGCGCGGAGAACGTGCCGCTGCCGAGGTCGACCGAGCCAGCGCCCCGATACGTCGTGGCGGCGACCCGCTCGCGGACGGCATCGAGTTGGCGGCCGACCGGTCGCGGAGTGGGCGGCGACGCCATATCGGGCAGGGAGATCGGGCGCAGGGGCTCGCGCACACGGCGCGTCGGCGAACGGTAGCCACCGGGAAGCCAACTGTTGTCGTCATCGGTCCCGCGCGGCCAGTCGCCCTCGCGTCGGAAGGGCGCCGCGGAGCGCTCGGCCGCCAGCAGCTCTTCA
>JBBJNX010000176.1:0-5181 GCA_037721115.1 Candidatus Limnocylindria bacterium | reverse complement strand
ATGGCTGCCTCGTCGTGCCAGGGCAACGTGTGGACCTCCAGCCCCAGACCGAGCAGCTCCTCGTCGGCAATGCGGGGCGCTTCGTTCACGGCGGCCAGCACCGACGCGTCGGTGGGGGTGACCAGAAGGCCGGCGACCCCGGTCTCACTGCTCAGGACCACGTGATTCTCGCCGCCGGCCGTGGCCCAGGCGAAGTTCCGTCGGGCGGTGAGGAGCGCCGCGGGGGCTCCCCGGTCGTCGAGCAGGCGCCGAATGGCATCCAACCGCTCACCGACGAGGATCGCGCGCGTCTCGTCGCTCACGACCCCGCTACCTCGCCCGCGCCCACCGCCGGCTCGACAGGATGGAAGCCCGCAGCACGGCCAAACCTGGCTTCGTACTCAAGCTCGATGCGCTTCCGCAGCTCCTCAACCGCCTCACGCTCGACCAGGTTCACGGTGCAGCCCCCGAATCCCGCGCCGGTCATCCGAGCCGCCACGACACCGGTGGTGCCCACGGCGATCTCGACAAGCGCGTCCAGCTCCGGAGAGGTGACCTCGTACAGCTCTCGCAGGGACCGGTGGCTTTGAGCCCACAGCTCGCCGAGGCGCTCGACCTGTCCCGTCTCGAGGGCGGCAACCGACAGGCCCACGCGCTCGTTCTCGGCAACCACGTGCGTCGCGCGCCGCCGCGCCACGGGATCGAGGTCAGCACCGAACCGGTCGAGCATCTCCATGTCGACGTCCCGCAGCGAGCGCACCCCTGGCATGCGATGCGACAGCGTCTCCACCGCGACCTCGCACTCCGCTCGACGGGCGTTGTACTCGGACGTCTCGAGGCGCCGCGGCGAGCGGCTGTCGCACACGACGAGGGCGTACTCGCCCAGCGGCAACGTCACGGCACGGAAGTCCAGGGACCGACAGTCCAGCAGCAGCGCGGCGTCGGGCCGGCCATGCGCGGAGGCGAACTGGTCCATGATCCCGGAGCGGACGCCGACGTACTCGTTCTCCGCCCGCTGCGCGGACCTGGCCAGGTCCATCGATTCCATCGGCGGGAGGAGATCGGACATCGCCCAGGCCGCCGCCAACTGGAAGGCTGCCGACGAGGAGAGCCCCGAGCCGATCGGGATCTCCGTGGCCACGACCCCGCGCAAGCCGTGAAGCGCAACGCCGGACCGCTCGAGCGACCAGGCCATCCCGGCCACGGTGTCGATCCATGAGCCGCGCGCGGGACCGATGTCATCGAGGTCAAAGCCGTCCCGGCTGCCATCGGCCAACGTGAGCTCGACCCCGCGGTCGCTCGACGGGACGGCCGCGATCCAGGTCTCAAGATTGATCGCCGCGGGCAGGACGAGGCCGTCGTTGTAATCGGTATGCTCTCCGATGAGGTTCACTCGTCCGGGTGCGCGAACCAGGCGCGCTGCCCCCGCATCGGCGTCCGGATAAGCCTGCACAAGGGCCGCGTGAAGCTGTTCGACGTCGATCATCAACCCCGAACCCCCACCGCCGAGCGGAGCCTCGGAGCTGTCTCCTCCGGCAACGTGTCATTGATGAAGGCGCCGGCTCCGGCCTCTGAGCCGGCGAGGTACTTGAGCTTGGTCTCCGTCCGATGTGGCGGATAGAACTCGATGTGAAGGTGGTAGTCGTCGCGGTGGTCGCCATCGGTCGGGCGCTGATGGACGGACATGATGTACGGCAGCGAAAACCCGAAGAGCCGATCGTAGCCCCGCAGCAGCGACCGGAGGATGACCGCAAGGTCCCGTCGCTCGGCGAGATCGAGCTCGTGAAGCCAGCCGACATGACGCCGGGGAACGAGGTGAACCTCGAAGGGCCATCGAGCGGCAAAGGGAACGCCCGCGACCCAGCTTGAATTCTCGATAACGATGCGTCGGCCGTCGTCCAGCTCTTCCTGCTGCGCGCGGCACCACAGGCAGGAACCTTGATCGGCCGCATGTGACCGCGCGGCGCTCGCCTCCCGCTCGATGATCGGCGGCACGTAGGGATACGCGTAGATCTGGCCGTGGGGATGATTTAACGTGACGCCGATCGCCTCGCCCTTGTTCTCGAAGACGAAGACGTAATCGACCTCGGGCCGCGCACCAAGCTCGAGCGTTCGGTGCGCCCACACCGCGATCAGCCGTTCGAGGTGCGCGTGCGTGGCGTCCGCCAGCGTCGCGTCGTGCTTCGGTGTGTACACGACGACCTCGCACGCGCCCACCGACGGCCGTACGGGCATGAGCTCCGTCCCTTCAACGGATGGCTCCTCGGGATGGGGCCGCAGCGACGGGAACCGATTCTCGAAGACGGCGATCTCGAAGCGCTCTCGGTCGATCTCGGTCGCGGGCATCCCCGGCCTGCTCGGGCACAGCGGGCAATAGTCGCGCGGCGGCAGGAAGGTCCGATCCTGGCGGTGCGTGGCGGTGATCAGCCATTCGCCCAGGAATGGGTTCCAGCGCAACTCAGACATCGTGTTCCGTCGATGGGGCCATGCGCTCGTCCGCGGGGGGTTCGGGCTCCGGAGGCCAGGAGTAATAGACGAGGTACCGCCCGTCGGGTCGCTCGACAGGCTCGACCCTCATGCTGACGAGCGGGTCATCTGGTGCCACTGGATGCATCGGGTCAACCCCGCCACTGCGGATCGTGGCGCTATGCTCCCACGTCGAGTCCCGGGCGCGGCTCCACGATCTGGTCGATAAGACATTGCAGCATGGTGGCTGCGACCGGCCCCGACTCGGGCGCCAGCCGGAAGGTCGTGAGGACCAGAGAGCCTGCGCCCTGGTCAAAGGCCCACAGCAGCGCGGCCGGCTCGTGGACCCAGCCGACGAACATGCCGGCCACGACCTCGTCACGATGCTTCACCGGATCGTATCCGAGCAGCACATGGTCCGGAGCCACTTCTCCATACGCCGCGTCCAGCAGGGAGCGCCTGGGCAGCTGCGGGAACGCTCCGGGCTGAATCCAGCTGAAGCTGCTGACCCAGTCGCCTTCCCACGGGCTTCGCTGCCCCGGCCACCCGGCATGCGGCAGGCGCCGCAGGTGCGCGTCCACTCGCCGTCGCGTGTCCAGGTCTGCCGGCAACGCGCTGGCGGAACGAACGAGCACGAGGACCCGTCCACCGGCCTCGGCGTATTCCAGGAGATCGGCTGTCAGCTGCGTGGTGATGACCAGATCCGCGTCGGCGCGCAGGACGATTCGATGCCCGAGGGCCTCGATACGTCCACGCAGACCCCAGATATCGAGCGGGTCCTCCACGCCGACGTCGCGAGACGGCCGGCCCTCCGTGGCGGAAGGCAGCACGGCGAAGCGCATCCGGCTCTCGGCGCGCGGATGCCCAGCTCCGTCGCGAGCGGTGAGTGTCAACCAGGCATCGGCCGGTGCCTCCACCTGCGGAGCGTCCACCTCGAGGATTCCCAGCTCCGCGACGCCGAACTGCGGCCACGAAGCGAGGGGCATATCGCCGCTCTGCACCTGGCTCCCATCCACCTCGAGCGTCCAGCCGACCGAACCACCGTCCGAGCGCTCCGGCGCGAAGGAGGACACGAAGACCTCCCCGCTGATCCGATCACCACCCCACACGTCACGCCGGCTCGGGATGATGGCGACCACGTCCGGCGCGTTGATCTCCCGAAAGCGCGCGTGATAGATCTTCGGCCCCCGCATGGGGTCCAGAACACCGTTGGCCTCCCAGTAAGCGTCGGTCAGCTCGGTGACGACATACCCGGTGATGGACGCGTGGCGGCGCAGCTCGGCTATCTGGAACTGAAGCGCCTCGAACTGGCACCACTGGGTCGCCTCGGCAAGATCGTCGACGATGGTCCACATGCGGTCCAGGCCGTACCTGTGGAAGCGACGACGGATCCCAGACGGGCGATAGTAGCCCTGGCCGGTCCCGAACCACCACGGCTCGCCCCCGTGGTGCTCGACCATCCGGTCGAGCCGGGGAAGACCCCAGCCTCCGAACTCGCTCAGGATCAGCGGCTCGTCCCCCATCGGCTCCGCGTCGCCATGCGGACTCCAGAGCCACGCGGGACGGCGTGCAAAGTCCGAGATCATGTTCTTCCAGCGGACAGCGTTGTCCGGTCCGAAGTAGACATGGAAATCGGCGAGGTCGGACCGGACGTGGAAGTTGGGCGTCTCGCCGGTTTCACATGCCGAGTTGTCGACCACCAGGCGGGTCGGATCCAGATGCTTGAGCCATTCGTACGTTCGGCGCAGCCACTCCCGGTCGCGACGCTCGTATCGAAGGCGCGTCCCCCAGTCCTCGTTGATGATCGTCCAGATGATGACCGACGGGTGATCGCCCATCGTCTCGACCATTCGTTCCAGCGTCGCCCGTCCGCGAGCCGCCGACTCGACCGTGAAGCGACTCCAGTTGGGCAGCTCGCACCAAACGAGGACGCCCTCCTCGTCGGCGACCTCCAGGTACGCCGGGTCGGGAACCTTGATATGGCAGCGCAGAAGGTTGAAACCCAGCTCCTTGACGCGTTGTATCTGCTCTCGCAAGAACGCCCTGGACGGTGGCGTGGAGATCGTGTCGGGGTACAGGTCCTGGTCGAGCACGCCGAGCAGGTAGACGGGACGTCCGTTGAGCGTCACCGCGCCACCGGCGGTCCCCACCGTGCGCATCCCGAAGCGCTTGCTGAGGCAATCCTGCTCGCCATCGGCCCCGAGCAGGCGCGCTTCCAACCTATAGAGCCTCGGGGTATCGAGATCCCACAGCTGCGGCTCCGGCACCGGGACCGATGCCTCCCCGCTTCGGGACCCCTGATCGAGGCCAACGCGCGTGCGAGAGACCTCGAGCCCTGATGGGTCGAACACTGCCAGGTCGAGACTGAGTCCGCCGGCCGACTTCGCGCCGGCCACGCGCCAGCGAGCGGTTGCCGACGATCCGGCGACGTCGGGCAGGATCAGCAATGCGTCGAAATGTGCGGCGCCGACGCGCTCGGCACGGACCGACTTCCACAACCCGCTCTGGCTCGAGTACCACGTCTGCTTGCCATGCGGCGCTTCGGACAACGGCAGGTCGGGCGCGTACTGCTCGGCATTGAGCACGCGTTCCACCGCGAGGGCGGGATACTCGGCAATGGCGTTGAGCGGATTCTGCACCTCGACTGCGAGCCGGTTGGCCTCACCCCAGCGGACCGCCTCGTCCGGCGCCTCGAGCGCGAACGGGGTGTACCCGCCGTCATGGCCGCCGAGTGAG
>JBBJNX010000175.1:0-5208 GCA_037721115.1 Candidatus Limnocylindria bacterium | reverse complement strand
CGAAACGAATCCATCTAGGCGTGCTGGTGAGCAGCAACACCTTTCGGCACCCATCCCTGCTGGCGAAGCAGGCGATCACCGTCGACCACATCAGCGATGGGCGTCTGATACTCGGCATCGGCACCGGATGGTACGAGGACGAGCACCGACGATTTGGTATCGACTTTCCGCGAGCGCCTGAGCGTGTTGAGCGCCTGGAGGAGGCGGTCGAGGTCATCACCCGGCTCGCTGGCGGCACATCGGCCACCTACGAGGGACGTCACTATCGGCTCGACGGGGCACAAGCGCTTCCGCGGTCGATCCAACGGCCGAGGATCCCGATTTTGATCGCGGCGCATCGGCCCCGGATGCTGCGGCTTGCCGCGCGCCATGCCGACATCTGGGATACCTTTCCAAGCATCGACGGCACCGCAACCGATGGTGTCGCGTCAAGTCTCGCTGAGCGGGTCTCAGCATTCGACGCGGCGTGTCGCGATCAGGGGCGCGATCCGGCGACCATCCGTCGCTCCGTGTGGGTCGGCGCCGAGCCTCTCGCGAGCGAGGACGCATACTCTGAATTCGTCGAGCATCACTGGTCGCTCGGCTTTACAGACTTGATGACCGCTCTCCCGGCCCATCCCGGGTCGACGGTGCGAACTATTGCAACCGGCCTGATTCCGCGCCTTCGGGCGGCTGAGGCCTCATCCACGGCTCCGTTAATCGGCGGCGATCTTGCCGCCGCCGCGCCTGGGAACCGAACGACAAGCTGAGAGAGACGAGGTGGCAGCGATGCATACAAATGGTCGATTCCTGCGGTTGACCGCGGTTCTCACCGCGATGACAGTCCTGCTGGCTGGCTGCTTCGGCGGTCGGGGCGGTGACGACGAGGGCGACTCAAATTCCATCAGTGTCTGGATGTTCCCCCAGGGCGACGACGAGGTGGCCATCCGTGCTATGGAAGCGTCGTTCGAGGAGGCAAATGCCGGCAAGGACGTGGAGGTCATTGTCTACCCCGAGGAGGAATACGTCACCAAGGTGAATACCGCCCTGGTTGCGGGCAACCCGCCGGACGTTGCGATCATCGAGAGCGATGACTGGATGAAGGCGGGCTACGTGGTGGAGCTGACCGACAAGCTTGCCGAATGGGAGGTCGGCGTCGACGACTACAACCCCGGCGGCCTCTCGCGCGGTGCGCTCGAGAACGACCCGGCGAATGGCGTCTACGGGATCGGCACCTTCCTGGGCGGCAACGTCCTCGTCTACAACAAGGCCATGTTCGACGCGGCCGGGATCGACTATCCCTCGGGCGACGAATCGATGACATTCCAGGAGTACGCGGATATCTGTCGCCAGCTCGCGCAGCCGAGCGACAACCCCGAGGAGAATGTCTACGGCTGTTCGATGCCGTCCGACATCGCCTTCGGCTTCTTTCCGATCTACGGGGAGGACGGGCGCCAGGCTGAGGGCAACATGAACGCTCCCGAGCTGGCCGAGGCTTTCGAGATCGGCGCGGGTCTCATCAACGACGGGATGGCGCCAAGCTCCAGCGTGCTGGACACGATCGCCGTGTCCGATCTGTTCGCCCAGGGCCAGATGGCCGTGAGCTGGAGCGATTTCACCGCGGTCGCAACCTACGAGGAGGCGGAGATCGACTTCGGCATGGCTCCGTTCTTCGTGGTCGAGGGCCAGGAGAACTTTGTCGACACCTGGACCGCGCCGTGGGGCTCCTTTACCGAGAGCCCGCATTCGGATGATGCCCTCCTGTTCCTGGAGTTCATTGCCACCGACGCGCAGGAGATCCAGATGGCTGAGACACCGGATCCTCCGCTCTCGACGGTGGTTGCCGAGGCAGCCGGCTATGGCGATGACGATCCGGTCAAGCAGGAGTTCCTGGCGGTTCTGGCGAATGCCCGGTCGCTACCGTTCGCTCCTCCCGGAGAAAACAACTGGGATCCGGTGGAGGTCATGCGTCTGCTGACGGTCGAGGAGGAGACCGATGCGCAGGCGATCCTGGATCGAATGGCCACCGCCGCCCAAGAGAGGCTTGACGAGGTCTGGGAACGTTGGGATACCTTCGACCAGGCTCAGTTCGAGGACCAGGTCGAGGAGGAACAGGCGGAGGCTTCCGCATCGGCGGAGGAGTAGCGCCGAGGCGGCGAGGAGACGGCCAGATGACGATGCAGCTCGGCGACCAGGGTGTAGGCGGCGAGCAACTGAGCGAGGGCGCCGCCGCCGCCCCGCTCGTGGGGCTTGCGAGTCCAGGGCCGCAGCGCGGCGCTGGCACGCGGGCCGAGGAGCGCACGGCGTACATCTTCCTCGCTCCCTGGTTTGCCGGGTTCATCTTCTTCCTGCTCATTCCGTTGGGGTGGGCCGTCTGGCTCAGCTTCACCGATGAGCAGCTCCTCCGCCCGGGACAGTTCGTGGGCTTCGAGAACTACGCCCGCGCATTCACCGACGACCCGAGCTTCTGGAAGGCGCTCCAGGTAACGCTCACCTGGATCGTCATCGCTGTCCCGCTCTTTCTCATCTCCGGCCTGCTGGTCGCCCTGCTGCTGAACCAGAAGGTTCGGGGTATGGGCTTCTTCCGCACCATCCTGTACGTGCCGGCGGTGCTCTCCGGGGTCGCCATCGCGGTTCTCTGGTTCACACTCCTCAACAGCGACCTCGGCGCGGTGAACCAGTTCCTTCGCAGCATCGGCATCGAGGACCCGCCGAACTGGTTCCAGGATCCCGACTTCGCGTTGTGGGGCGTGGCAATCATGGGCCTCTGGGGGGTGGGGACGAACGCCATCATCTATCTCGCCGGGCTGCAGAACATCCCGCCTGACCTCTATGAGGCAGCCGGCATGGACGGGGCCGGACCGTGGCAGAAGTTCCGACATATCACGTTGCCCATGCTGTCGCCCACGATGTTCTTCCTCTTCATCGGCGAGTTGACCGCCGCTCTCGTGATCATCGGCCCTGTCATCGTCATTTCGGGAGCCGGCGGCGCGGCGGGGCCGGCGGACTCGCTGCTCTTCTACATGCTGCTGCTTTACCGACGCGGATTCGTGGAGGGTCAGATGGCATGGATCCTCACCGTCATCGGCCTGGTGCTGGTGTGGGTGACCTTCAAGCTCGAGAAGCGCTTCGTCTTCTACCAGGCATGAGGAGGGGATGGGTGACGCAGAACGGCATACCGCAATGGGACCGCGGCAGGATCGTGACGTGCTGACCTCACGACGAGCCATGCACGTGGCGTTCGTCTATATCTGCCTGCTGGCGCTGACGGCGTTCATCGTCCTGCCGCTGGGCTGGATGATAACTGCGGCACTCAAGCCCGACAACGTTCCCGTCTTTACCTTCCCGCCCGAGTGGTTTCCCACCGAGTATTTCAACCTCGGCACCTTCGTCGATGCGCTGACCCAGCCGAACGAGCCGTACGGGCGCTATGCGCTCAACAGCCTGCTGCTGGCGTCGCTCAACATCGTCGGCGCGGTACTGTCGAACTCATTGATCGCGTTCGCGTTCGCGCGGCTCAACTTCCGCGGAAAGAATGTGCTCTTCGCGATCGTGCTGGCGACCATGCTGCTGCCTGCGCCGGTGTTGTTGATCCCGCAGTTCCTGCTCTTCTTCAACATCGGGTGGTACGGGACGGTCGACGGTTTCCCGGCGGGATACCTTCCGCTGATCGTGCCGGCGTTCACCGGCAACCCATTCTTCATCTTCCTGCTCCGCCAGTACATGCGCACCATCCCGAAGGACCTAGACGAGGCGGCTCGAATCGATGGTGCAAGCAACTGGACGATCTATTGGCGGATCATCCTCCCGCTTTCCGTGCCTGCGCTGGTCGTGGTCGGCGTCTTCACATTCCTCGGCGTGTGGAACGACTTTTTCGGGCCGCTCCTCTATCTTGACGATGCGAACTGGTTCACCGTCCCGCTCGCACTGGCCCGCGAGGTCACGACCGTTGGCACCGAGTGGAACATCGTGATGGCCGCGACGCTGGTCGCGATGCTGCCGCCACTCATCGTCTACGCGTTCAGCCAGAACAAGCTGATGGGAGGCATCGCCTCGGTCGGTATTCGTGGGTAGCGTCGCGAACCGGCATCAGCCCTGATGGGCGTGATCCCCCGCCTGGTGATCTTCGCCGCCGTCATCGTCGGCATTGCGGCTTACGTCGTCGCGTACGGAGCGCAGCCGGCATACGAGAACCCGGTCCTGGCCAACGACGCTCCTGATCCCGCAGTCTTCCGGACGGACGACGGAACCTACTACGCCTACGCCACGCAGGCGTATTTCGACGCGAAGTTCATCAATGTCCCGATCCTCCGATCGACGGATCTGGTTCAGTGGGAGCTGGTCGGCGACGCATTCCCCGCGAACCCTGACTGGGCCACCCGATCCCCGGGCGACATGTGGGCGCCGCACATGATGCGCTGGGAGGACGGGACCTATCGGCTCTTCTTCTCCGCCGCACGACGCGACAACGGCGAGATGGCGATCGGAGTCGCCACCGCGGACAGCCCGACCGGTCCGTTCACCGATAGTGGTGGGCCGATCATCACCGGTCAAAGCTTCAGCGCCATCGATCCGTTCGTCCTGGAGTACGGAGGCACGAATTACGTGTACTGGGGATCTGCGGGCGAACCGATCTCCGCACAGGAGCTGACCGCGGATGGGACCGGCGTCCGCGGGTCGCCGATCGAGGTGCTGCCGCGCTCGAGCGGGGAGTATGAGAGCCTGATCGAGGGAGCCTGGGTCACCGAACACGATGACCGCTTCTACCTCATGTACTCCGGCGACGCCTGCTGCGGCCCGGAGGCGCATTACGCGGTGATGGTGGCGCGGTCGGATTCGCCCCTCGGGCCATACTCGCGCAATCCCGACAACCCGATCCTCGAGGCCAACGAGGAGTTCAACGCTCCCGGTCATCACGCTACGATCGCGGGTCCCGACGGTAGCGACTGGATCCTCTATCACGCCATGGTGCGACCCGAGACCAGCTTCCGGTCGCTCTTCCTTGATCGGATCGATTGGGTCGACGGATGGCCGGTTATCAACGGTGGTAACGGCCCCTCGGACTGCTCGACCGACGCGCCACATGATCCGCCGATTCCGCGTCTGCCGATGTGCGGGGACTGATACGTATCCGGTTAGCTACGCAGCTCTCGAGCCCAGATTCCGCCGGGGCACATCCACGGGGGATAGTCTGTCAACACATCAACAGCAGGAGCCACCAATGAAATT
>JBBJNX010000174.1:0-5214 GCA_037721115.1 Candidatus Limnocylindria bacterium | reverse complement strand
CCTGTCCCACCAGGAACCCGAACACCGCGACCTTCCCGGACCGATACTCGGCGACCTGCGACGGGAATTCCTCCAGCACGGCTTCGATCTCGGAGCCGATGGCACCGCTGTCCGAGACCTGACCAACGCCCTCGCGCTCGATGACCGACCGTGGCGACTCGCCCGACTCGAAGGTCGCCGCCAGCACGGTCTTGGCATTCGTGGACGAGACCCGGCCAGCCTCCACTTCTCCGATGAGTTCCGCCAGCCCCGCCGGCCTGAGTGCCACGCGATCTGCGCGCAGGCCATCGGCCGCGTTCTGGTTGAGGAGACGGCTGAATTCACCGGTGATCCAGTTCGCGGCGCTCTTCGCGGGGACGCCTTCGCTGACCACGGCGTCGAAATATGCGGCGAGCGGCGCATCCGCGGTCAAGACGCCGGCGTCGTAGGCCGATAGCCCCAGCGCATCGATATATCGCGCGCGGCGCTGAACCGGCAGCTCCGGGAGACGAGCGCGGAGCTCATCGACCCAGGCCTGCGTAGGCCGCAACGGTGGGAGATCGGGCTCGGGAAAGTATCGGTAGTCGTTCGCCTCCTCTTTGGTGCGCTGGATGATGGTGCGGCCGTTTTCCTCGTCCCAGCCGCGCGTCTCCTGGAGGATGGTCTCGCCCCCGTCCAGCGCCGTTGCGTGACGGGCGACCTCGTACTCGAGTGCGCGCTCAAGCGACCGGAAGCTATTGAGGTTTTTGACCTCGACCTTCGTGCCGAACCCGGCGGCGCCCATGACTCGCAGGCTGACGTTGCCCTCGATGCGCATGGACCCCGCCTCCATATCGGCGTTGCTTGCGCCGATGGCTCGCAGCAGCTCGCGCAGCGTTTCGCCGTAGGCCCGTGCCTGGGCCGGCGAGCGAATGTCGGGTTCGGTCACGATCTCCATCAGCGGCACGCCCGCGCGGTTGAAGTCGACGACGCTGTACCCGCGCCCGGCATGCTGCATTCGCGCCGTGTCCTCTTCCAGATGCGCCCGCGTGATGCCGATCATCACCTCCTCGTCCTCGCCGGGCACCCGCACCAGCAACCGGCCATGACTCGACAGCGGTAGCGCGTACTGGCTGATCTGGTACCCCTTCGGCAGGTCGGGGTAGAAGTAGTTCTTGCGCTCGAAACGAACCGCTTCGGTCTCGATACGGCAGTCGAGTGCCAGGCCGGTCAGCATCACCAGCTCCACCGCAAGGCGGTTGATGACCGGCAGGGTGCCAGGCATGCCCACGCAGACCGGGCAGACCCGCGTGTTCGGCTCGTCCCCTTTTCCCTCCAGCGCCGATGTGGCGCACGCGCAGAACATCTTGGAAACGGTTCGCAACTGCGCATGGACCTCGATCCCGATAACTGTTTCGTAACGCGTGCCGACGACCATGCGCCGATTGTACGCAGTGGGCCGAATGGGTCATGGCCGTGCGCGGAACCGCACCCTAGCCTTGCCATACCAACTCGCGAGGTGCGCGACGCACATGGGGGGCTTCATCGGCGGACTATCGGCTCTGGTCCCGGCCGCGTTCCGCGACCTCTCGGCTGGCACGCGCGCGTTGATCCTGGTGGGTCTCCCCGCCCTGGTCATCGAGATCACCGAGAGCTCGCTGATCGACGACAGCCTCTCCGCCCTGCGCGAGCTGCGGGCGCTCCGCAAGCTCGGCGTGCGCATGGCGCTCGACGACTTCGGCACCGGGTACTCGTCCCTCGGCCGCTTGCGACACCTTCCATTCGACATCGTCAAGATCGACCGAAGCTTCGTTTCGAAGATCACCCAGGAGCAGGAGGGAGCTGTCGTTCAGTCGATCCTGGAAATGGCCACCGCCATGGGGCTGGAGGTCGTGGCCGAGGGGATCGAGACTCAGGCGCAACTCCTGGCACTCCGCGCTCGCGGCTGCCGACTCGGCCAGGGCTTCTACTACTCGCGTGCGATGCCGCCCGAGGCCCTTGAATCCATCCTGGCCGTCGGCCGTCTTCCGATTCCGCGTCGTCGCCTCCACGCGTTGACGGCGCGCGGCGCGTGACCATCATGCGCCCCGCCTGCTAGGCTGCGCCGCGATGAAGATCGGTGAGTGGGACAACCTCGGAAAGGCTCGTGGACTCATCCAGCGGCAGCTCGGCGAGCTGCAGGCCGACGAGAGCGCAGCCCATGTCGGTGTCAACCCGGATAACGGACGGATGCGCGTGTTCGTGGCAACCGACGTCGGGCTGCTCGACTACAGCTACGCCCCCGTGGGAGCCGATCCGAACGGTGCATGGATCCTGCGCGGACAGGTTCACCGCTGGACCTCCATTCGCGGTCTTCGCCTCCAGACGGACGCGCAGCTCGACGAAGCGTCGGGCCGTGACCAAGCCGTCTGGCGCCTCGTCGCTGAAGATCCGAAGATCGAGCTCGCCGCAACGACCGATGTTCCCGGTGCCATTGAAGGATTGCTGGCCTTCGCTCGGGCCTGCCTGACGCTCGCGCGCTAAGAGGGCTAATCGGGGATTACCACTGCGGAAAGGTCCTCCTGGACCTCCGGCCATTGCGGATCCATCTCCCGCGCCGCCTCCACCAGGATCTCGGCCACCGCCAGGTCGCGATACCACTTGTGATTGGCCGGAACCACGAACCACGGCGCGTGGACGGTTGAGCAGCGTTCCATCGCATCGGCGTAGGCGGATTGGAAATCGTCCCACCTGTCCCGCGTTTCGAGATCCCCCGAGGACCACTTCCAGTGCTTCTCCGGGTTGTCGAGGCGTTTCTGGAAGCGCTCGCGCTGCTCGTCCCGGCTGATGTGGAGATAGACCTTCACAATCCGGGTGCCGCTCGCGGCGAGCGTTGCCTCGAAGCTGTTGATCTGCTCGTACCGCTGTTCCCACACCGATTTCGGAACGAGCTTCTTGACACGAACGACCAGGACGTCCTCGTAATGCGAGCGATTGAACACGCCGATGCGACCCTTGCCCGGCACCGCCGCGTGAACGCGCCACAGAAAATCGTGGCGCAGCTCCTCCTCCGTTGGCACGCCAAAACCGGTGACTCGCGTCCCCTGCGGATTGAATGCGGTGATCACCTTGCGGATCAGGCCGTCCTTGCCCCCAGCATCGAGCGCCTGGAGCACGATCAGCAGCGACTGTCCCTGTTCCGCCCAGAGCCGCTCCTGAAACGCCGCCAGCTCCTCGCGAAGCTCCTCGAGCCGATCGCGTGCCGTGTCCTTTTCGCCATCGAAGCCAGGTGTCGCGGCGGGGTCGATGGCCTCCAGCTCGGGTCGCGTCCCAGGGGCAACGCGGAGCAGGTCGCTTAGAGTCACGCGGGTCTCTCAGCGGTGAGGAAGAATGCGCCGAACGGGATGCGCAGCATGCCATCCGCGTCCCGTGGCGTGACCTCGAGCATCTCATCGGTCAACGCGTGGTGCTGTACGAGGGTGAGGTCCGCCGTGGCCGCTCCACGCGATCCGATCTGGCGCCAGGTTCGAAAAGCTGCTTCGTCGGCCAGGACGATCGCCGCGGTCGGGTTCGCATCGACACTCGCATCCGTCCAGCCGGTAGCCGTGGCCATGGTGGCGAGCGAGCTGGCGTTCGGGTAACGGCCTGCGGTGTCGATGCCGTACCGCTCGTAAATCTCCCCATAGATTGATGTCGGGGTGACCTCGACCGGTCCCGGGACCGACAGGCTCAGGCGACCGCCGGGACGCGTGACGCGGAGCCATTCGGACAGCACGGCCGCCTGATCGGTTGCGAACAGCAGCGAGTGAGCGGCGAGCAGCACGTCGAAGCGCTCATCGTCGAAGGCGAGAGCGCCGAAGTCCATCTCCACGAACGCGACGCCGGCCACCTCCGCGCGAGCAATTTCGAGCATCCCAGGCGCCGCATCAATTGCGGTGATGGTGCGACCTTCGCCGCGCGCTGCAGCGGCCGCGATTCCGGTACCGGTGCCAAGGTCGAGGACGCTCTCGTTCGGTCGCAGCGCAGCACGCTGCACCACCTCGGCGGCGATTGGGCGCAGCGAGGGAACCATGGTCGCGGCGTAGCCGACGGCCGTCTCGGTAAACCGCTGAGCCGCGGTCGTGGTCATCTGCGCGGCGTTGGCC
This sequence comes from Candidatus Limnocylindria bacterium, assembly GCA_037721115.1. Lineage (GTDB taxonomy): Bacteria > Chloroflexota > Limnocylindria > QHBO01 > QHBO01 > JACDBZ01. The sequence continues at coordinate 1,132 of JBBJNX010000174.1, read as the reverse complement.
GATGGCGGTGAACGAAGCGCTCGATTCGGTCCATGGCCTCGACGATCTGCTCGTAGGCGGCCGCGTAGCAGACGCGGACATGACTGGCGCCGCTCGGCCCGAAGGCCGTGCCCGGCACGACCCCGACGCGCTCTTCCTCGAGGAGTCGTTCGGCGAACGCGGCCTCGTCCATCCCGGTCGCCTCGGCCACGCGCGGGAAGCAATAGAAGGCGCCCATCGGCTCGAAACAGGGGAGGCCGCTCTCGTTGAACCGATCGGTCATGTAGCGCCGGCGGCGATCGTATTCGGCGCGCATCGCCTGGACATGCGTCTCGCCGCTGCGCAGTGCCTCGATGGCCGCGAACTGCGCAGCCGTCGGCGCGCACATGATCCCGTACTGGTGGACCTTGGCGATCCCCGTCATCAGCTCGGCCGGGGCGGCGACGTAGCCGATCCGCCACCCTGTCATCGCATAACTCTTGCTGAAGCCACTGAGCAGGACGGTCCGCTCTCGCATTTCGGGCAGCGAGCTGAAGGCCGTGTGCTCGTGGTCGCCATAGACGAGCCGGTCGTAGATCTCATCGGTGTAGACGAGCAGGTCGTGGTGCTCGGCAACCGCGGCGATCGCCTCCAGCTCGGGACGGTCGAGCACGGCACCGGTCGGATTGTTCGGATACCCGAGGAAAATCGCCTTGGTCTTGGGCGTGATGGCAGCTTCGATCATCTGCGCCGTGACGCGGAAGTCGGTGGCTGCCGTGGTGCTGACCGGGACGGCGACGCCGCCGGCGAGCTCGATGCACGGGGCATAGGCCACGAAGCACGGCTCGTGATAGATCACCTCGTCGCCGGGATTGATGGTGGCGCGCAGGCTGGCGTCGACGCCTTCTGAGGCACCGACGGTGATGATGAGCTCCGTGCGCGGGTCGTACGTGACCCCGTATCGGTCGCTGAGACTGCTTGCGATGAGCTCGCGCAGCTCCAGCATGCCGCCGTTGGCGGTGTAGTGCGTCTCTCCCGCCTCCAGGCTCGCGATGGCGGCCCGGGTGATCGGTTCGGGGGTGGTGAAGTCTGGCTCGCCGATGGTCAGGCTGATGACGTCCTTCATCTCGGCGAGCATGTCGTGGCTGTTGTTGTTCGCGCCGCCGTCGGTGCC